>NZ_JAZGQE010000163.1:0-10688 GCF_048593885.1 Yersinia sp. 1252 StPb PI
CAAAAGTCATTGGAGTTGCAGGTAGGCAGCAAGTAAGCAAATCCCGATGAGCTGACATCAGTCAGTGATTCGGGTGAACGAACGCAGCTAACCCCCCTGCGGCTTCAAGGACGAATAGACTCCCAAAAGTCATTGGAGTTGCAGGTAGGCAGCAAGTAAGCAAATCCCGATGAGCTGACATCAGTCAGTGATTCGGGTGAGCGAACGCAGCTAACCCCCTGCGGCTTCTAGGACGAATAGGCTCCCAAAAGTCATTGGAGTTGCAGGTAGGCAGCAAGTAAGCAAATCCCGATGAGCTGACATCAGTCAGTGATTCGGGTGAGCGAACGCAGCTAACACCCCTGCGGCTTCAAGGACGAATGGGATCAGCAAATACGGGGCAATGGCTCGTCCAGAGGCAGATCCAGTCTACGCGAAACACCATACGCACCGCATAAGCGCACTTGTTTATTCTCAGTCACCTGCCCGATAACGGCGGCATCCTGGCCGAGTGGATGGTTATGGAGCGCTGTTAATACCGCTTCTTGTGCCTCTGGTGACACCACCAGCACCAGCTTACCTTCGTTGGCAAAGTTGAGTGCATCCAGCCCCAGCAATTCGCAAATACCCCGCACCGCCGGTTTCAGGGGGAGATCTGACTCGTTGATCTCCATGCCGCAACCGCTGGCGGCCGCAAATTCATGTAGGATCGCCGTCACGCCGCCACGGGTAGCATCACGTAACGCTCGCACCCCGGCAATAGCTCGCAGCGGAGCTATCAACGGCGCCAATAGCGCACAATCGCTCACCAGCTCTGCTTCCAGCCCCAGCCCTTCACGCAGGTTCAGAATGGTCGCGCCATGATCACCTAAAGTGCCACTGACAACGATCCGATCACCAGCACGGATCATCGCGGTTCCCCAATGGATATCTGCGGGGATCACTCCTATGCCGGTGGTATTGATAAAGATCTTATCTGCCGCGCCGCGCTGCACGACTTTGGTATCACCTGTAACTATCTGAATCCCTGCCTGCCGCGCAGTAGCCGCCATTGATTGCACAATGCGCGTGAGAACGTCCATCGGCAAACCTTCTTCCAGAATAAAACCGCAGGAGAGATAGCGTGGTGTTGCGCCACTGACCGCCACATCATTTGCTGTGCCGCACACGGCCAACTTGCCGATATCGCCGCCGGGGAAAAAGATCGGATCAATGACATAGCTGTCGGTAGATACCGCCAGCCGATCGCCCTGTACGGTTAGATTCGTCAGCGCGATACGCGCCTGATCTTCCCGTTCATTCAGCGCCGGATTGGAAAACTCCGCCAGAAACAGTGATTCGATCAAGCTCTGCATTGCCCGGCCACCGCTGCCGTGGGCCAGAGTAATCTCTTTCTTATTCATTTAGTTGTGACCTTATTAATAACCCAAAGTTATTGGAGTTGCAGGTAGGCGCTGTAAGCGAACGCAGCTCCCCCCAGCAGCTTCAAATACCAAGGGTTATCGATACTGATAATAAGCGGCGCAGGCCCCTTCGGATGACACCATCAGCGCGCCAAAGGCATTGTCTGGCGTACACTCACCGCCGAACAGTGGGCATTGATCAGGCTTGCAACGCCCAGTCAGCACATCACCACAGCGAGATCGTGGAGAGTCTGCCACCCGCTGCTGTTGCGGTTTGAAACGTAATTCGGCATCAAATTCAGTATAGTCAGGGCTGAGTTGTACGCCGGAATCCGCTATTTCCCCCAAACCACGCCATTCGCTGCTGGCTTTAGCAACAAAAACCTCTGTCAGTGCCTGTTGTGCCAGTAAGTTGCCACTGTCCGGCACGATACGCCGATACTGGTTCTCTACCACACAACGCCCGCTGACCATCTGTTCAAGCAGCATTACCAGCCCCTGCAAGATATCCAGCGGCTCAAAACCGGTAACCACCAATGGCTTGTGGAATTGGTCGCAAATAAAGCCATATGGCGTGGTGCCAATCACCATACTGACATGACCGGGAGCCAGAAAAGCGTCGATACGCACATCCGGTTGTTGCAGCAAGCTACGTAGGGTAGGAATGATGGTGATGTGCTGGCAGAACACAGTGAAATTGGTCAACCCGAGCCGTTTGGCTTGTTGCAGGGTTAAGGCACTGGCAGGCATGGTGGTTTCAAAACCGAGGCCAAAAAACACCACTTGGCGATCAGGATTATGCTGTGCCAGCGTCAGTGCATCCAACGGCGAATAGACCACGCGAATATCCGCGCCGCGCCGTTTGGCATCCAGCATCGAACCATTGCGCCCTGGCACACGCATCGCATCACCGTAAGTGCAAAAAATCACCTCAGGATGCGCGGCAATTTCCAAACAGCTATCAATGCGGCCCATCGGCAACACACACACCGGGCAGCCCGGTCCATGGACAAACTCCAACCCATCAGGCAGCAGTTGATCAAGGCCGAATTTGAAGATCGCATGAGTGTGCCCACCGCAGACTTCCATAATTTGCAGTGGCAAGCGCTGTTGATCCGCGATCTGCGGCAATAACTGTTCGATCCGTTGCAATAATGCGCTCACTAATGCGGGATCACGAAACTCATCAACGTAACGCATCACGTGCCTCGCTTGCAGCGCTGGCATCCCAATCCAGCCCAACTGCCTGCATATGTTCCAGCGCGGCCAGTGTCTGTTGCGCCTCTTCTTCGTCAAGCAGGCTCATGGCAAACCCAACATGCACCAACACCCACTGACCTAGCAATGCCGCTGGGGTATCATCGCATACCAGTGCGATATTGATTTCACGCTTCACTCCGCTCACTTCCACCCATGCCAGTTGGTGAATGTCTTCACCCACCGCCACAATTTTGCCGGGAACGCCTATGCACATCGCTGTGTCTCCAGCCATTCCAGCCACAAATCCATCCCCTCTCCGCTACTGGCAGACAGCGCAATCACCTGAATATCAGGATTCACCTGACGGGCATAGGCAATGCACTGTTCAATATCAAAATCCAGATAGGGCAGCAGATCGATTTTATTGATAATCATCAGGGTGGAAGCTGCAAACATATGGGGGTATTTCAGCGGCTTATCTTCGCCTTCAGTAACTGACAATACTGCCACTTTATAGCGTTCGCCCAGATCAAAGCTGGCCGGACACACCAAATTGCCGACATTTTCAATAAACAGCAGGCTATCATCAGCCAGTGCTAAACGGTGTGCCGCATCGTGCACCATCTGCGCATCCAGATGGCAGCCTTTACCGGTATTGACCTGAATCGCTGGCACACCAGTGGCGCGAATACGTTCGGCATCATGGGTGGTTTGCTGATCACCTTCAATTACCGCGCAAGGCACTTGCCCGGCCAGCAGTTGCAAGGTCGAGGTCAGTAGCGTGGTTTTGCCAGAGCCGGGGCTGGAAACCAAATTCAGCGCCAGAATATGTTGTTCGACAAAATGCTCACGATTATGGTGAGCTAACTGGTTATTTTTGCTCAGCACGTCTTGCTCGATTTGCAGCAAACGGCGCTGGCCCATGCCCGGTGCGTGGCTGCCAGCCTCGCCCTGTCCGTAATGTAGCCCTTGTTGATCGGCATGCACTTGTGGCGCAAAGGGTCCAGCTTCCGGCTGAGCTGGTTCCGGTATCGCTACCGGTTCAGGCGTTTTACCGTGGTAGTGATGATGAACATCGCCCTGATGGTAATAATAGTGATGATGGACAATGACCGGCTGCGTGCCTTTGGCAACATATTTATGTTTATGCTGAGTCTTTTGCGGTTGGGCATCGTTGGGGTGGTCATGATGGTGATCATCATGGTGGTGGTCATCGTGATGATGGTGGCCATGATGATCATCATGATGGTCGTGGTCATGATGGTGACTGTCGTCGCCTTCGATCTTTGTTTCGCCGCTGGCGCAACCACAAGTCGTGCACATAGGAATTCACTCCTTCAGGATTATTCCACTTCTATCTGTTTTACCTGCAAACTGTCACCACTCTCCACTTGCAGAGCATGGCTGCCACAATGCGGGCACCCGGCATCGTGCCGTTCAATCTGAACACTGGCGCTACACTCCCAACACCAGGCTTGTGCGGGTAAATAATTGATATGCAATTGGCAATTAGTTGCCAATGTCTCACGGCTGGCCGCGTCAAAACTAAAACGCAATGCGCTCTCCTCAATACAAGAGAGCGCACCAATCTCCAGCCATACCGCCGTTATTCGTTTGGCCCCGTTAAGCCTGGCCTGTGTTTCAATCAGCTCCAGCGTACTGAGGCATAAACTGATTTCATGCATGCTGATTTGTCATTTGACTAAACAACGCCCGCCGCCGTGGATTAGCCGGTGCATCAGCATTACTAATGGGCAGTGAAAGCACCATGCGAGCGCTCTGTTCTGCCAGTAGCAGCGCCTGTTCCGCTTGCAGCGTAGTGTCCAATGGCGACATCAGCGAGCGGCTCAGGTACTGGCCGCAACCGGCTATTTCGCCGAGCGTAAAACTGATGGTGCCGCATGGCAGTGCCAGCATCAAGCGCTCACCCACCACCCGGCGCGGCCAGCTTTGCTGCGGCCCCGGTAATACCACTAAACTCAGCATCCACGGGGTCAATAACGCTCCCACCCATTGCTGCTCAAATAACTGAAAGCCACAGGCGCGTAGCGGTATGTGGTCACGGTAGAATGGCAAGCCGCGCATCTCATCTGCGGCAATCTGGCTGAAAACCTGCTCCAGTAAAGGAGCCGGGTTTTGCGTCAGCCCGATAATGCCAGTGTCGTCGAAGCAGTCAGACATGGTTTTGCTCCCGTGCGTTGAGCGTAATTCCGCTTAAGCGCAATGCGACCAAAATCTGTTCCAGCGCAGGTTCCATCGCCTGTATCACCGTCGGTGTCAGGCCAATTCCTGGCGCCAGAGATTCTGGCACCACGCCCACCAATGTCAGTTGGCGCGGGGATTCACCGGTCAGTTGCAGTGCCATCAGCACATCGCATAATCCTAACTGATGGGGCGAGACTTTACGGCTGAACATAGCCGGTATCTCTTTATCATGCAGCACCGCGACACTGCCCGGAGGCTGGCCGGTGAATACCGCATCAGCAACAATCAAATGTTCGCGGTTTGCCATCGCTTCCATCAGTTCTAAACCGGCGGTACCGCCGTCCAACACCTCAACACCTGGGGGTATCTCAAAGCGTTGTTCCAATGCTTCAACCAGACGTACCCCCACCGCTTCATCGCTGAGTAATAAGTTACCTATACCTAATACCAAAATCCCCATCACAGCACCTTGACTTTGGTCACTTCGTTGCCCGTTGTATCAACAATATGTACGGCACAAGACATACACGGGTCGAATGAGTGAATGGTCCGCACCACTTCGAGCGGTTTGGCCGGATCAGCAACCGGTGTACCCACCAGCGCTTGTTCGTATGGCCCGGGTTCGTCATTGTAGTTACGCGGGCCGGCGTTCCAGGTGGAGGGCACCACTGCCTGATAGTTGGCGATTTTGCCGTCTTTGATGACCACCCAGTGCGACAACATGCCGCGTGGCGCTTCTTCAAAGCCAACACCGCGAATTTCGCCGGTTAACGGAATATTCGGTTTGATAAAGGTTTCGACATCGCCGGTACCGATATTGGTCACCAGCGCCGTCCATTGCTGAGCCAGCGTTTCATGCAGCACACAACAATGCACTGCGCGGCCAATGATGCGGCCCAGCGTCGATGGCAGTTGATCTTGAGTGATAGCCTGCCCGCTTAATTTTTGATAGGCCGCGCCAATATCGCTGAAATGCTGTTTGGTCGGTGCATGATCTGCCGCCAGACCGCACATCAGCCATGCCAGCGGCCCAACTTCTACCGTTTTGCCGTAGAAAGTTGGCGCTTTTACCCACGAGTATTTGCCCTCTTCCTGCCAGCCGGTGTAGTTCGGGTTGGTTTTGCCCTCCCACGGTGCCAGCGGCTCGTCATCCTGATACCAGGCATGTTTGCCGCTCTCGGCAATCCCTTTGATCAGATAAGGATCGTTATGGTTGGCAATCGGCCGGAAGGTACCCTTATCCAGATAGCCGCCCGGCAGCAGGAAAGTCTCCCCTTTGCGATCGGTCGGTAGCTCCGGCACGCTGAGATAGTAATCCGCCCCTTTACCCAGATTGAGCCAACCTGGATAGTGGGCGGCGATCACCGCCGTATCCACCTTATAAACTTGCTCGATAAAACTGCCCAGTCGGTCGATGAAGGATTTCACCAACATCAAGCGTTCCAGATTAAGCACACTTGGCATATCCAGATTGATTGGATTGGCAACGCCCCCCACAGCCAGATTCTGAATGTGCGGTGTTTTGCCCCCCAATACCGCCACAATGCGGTTGGCATCGCGCTGGCACTCCAGTGCTTGCAAATAGTGAGCTACCGCAATCAGGTTCACTTCTGGTGGCAACGCCATTGCCGGGTGGCCCCAGTAGCCGTTGGCAAAAATGCCTAACTGCCCACTGGCCACCAGGTCTTTGATTTTCTGTTGTACACGGCTGAACTCTTCCGCGCTGTTCAGTGGCCAGCTCGATAAGCCACTTAACATGGCGGCTGCCTTCTGTGGCGAGGCTTGCAGCGCTGAGGTGACATCTACCCAATCCAGTGCCGACAGTTGGTAGAAGTGCACGATATGGTCATGGATGCTGTGCGCGGCCAGAATCAAATTGCGGATATGTTGCGCATTGACCGGGACTTCCATCCCCAGCGCATTTTCCACGGCGCGCACCGAGGCGATGGCATGGATGGTGGTGCATACGCCGCAAATACGCTGCACAATCATCCAGGCATCGCGGGGATCATTGCCTTGTAAAATCTCTTCCATGCCACGCCACATGGTGCCGGAGGACCAGGCTTTAATGACCTTGCCGTCCTCAATTTCGCAGTCGATCCGCAGGTGTCCCTCAATGCGGGTGACGGGATCAATGGTGATGCGTTGGCTCATGCTTTACCTCTGTCTGATTATTCTTATGTAATTGCCCGTGAGCAGGCAGCACCGGCAATAGCCGAATCAATAAAATGTAGGCGCAGACCTCAATGGCGACGAAGCCAATTGAGATCAGGATTTCACTGGTGGTTGGGAAGTAGTTGTAGCCACCGCCGGGGTTAAAGGCCAGTAGCGAGTAGTTGAGCCGCCATAGCGCCGCGCCCGCAATCATGCACAGCGCACCAATAAACAGTAAGCGGCTGTCTTCTCTGGCCCGCCGGATACGGAAGATAATGAGCGGCAAAGTCATCAGTACGATTTCAGCCCAAAAGGCGATAGCGTAGCGGTCGAAATGCAGCAGATAATCTATTTTGTGCCGCACTACCACTTCCCCCAAGCGCAGCAAGACAAATAGCAGCAGGAATAGGTCGATAATGGTGGTCAGCCGGGTAAACAGCGGTGTTTCATTGGCACCTCGCCCACGCAGTCCAGCCTGCACCAAAGAGCCTTCAAAGATGACAATAGAGAAGCCCAGAATGGCGGCGGTGAGCAATGAAAATAGCGGTAACATTTCATAGCTTTGCCACAGCGGATGAATCTTCGCACCTGCGGCAATCATCAATGAACCCATTGAGGACTGATGCATAGTCGGCAGCAGCGCACCCAGTGCAATGACGAAAAACATCACTTTGTTCAGCCGCTTGAGCGAAACCTTCCAACCGAGGCGTTCAAACAGTGCGGGGGCAAACTCCAGCGCCATTACACCTATATAAATGGTCATACAGACGGCGGTTTCGAATAATACCGAATTGACGTTAAAGTAACCGGGGATAAAGAAGTAAGGCAGGTTCCAATAGCGGCCAACATCAATGGTGATCGACAATCCCCCCAGCGCATAACCAAATAAACTGGCTAACAGCGCCGGGCGCACCAGCGGGTGATATTCGCCCCGGTTAAAGACATAAACCGCCCAGGCCAACGCCCAGCCGCCACAGGCCAGACCGGTTCCCACCAATAAGTCGAAAGCGATCCAGATCCCCCATGGGAAGCCGCCGTTCAAATCACTGACTGAACCCAGCCCGAGCACCAAACGTTTAACTATCAGCAGCGCGCATAACACCACAAAAGGCGCTAGCAGCATCACCGGCCAACTGACCAGCCGCCCACCCAGTGGACTGGATTTATGCATCGTCATCTGGACCGTCCTTTTTATCGTGCGTGTCAGCATCACTGTCTTTGCGCTCATCGCGGGTATTGCGATGCACCAGCGCCGTCACACCGGCCAGTACCGCCAGCGGCAGGATCATGCCTTTGTACAGGGTGTGCTGAACATGCTCCGAACGCGCACCGGTTGCCAGTTCTGCCAACGGTGGCAAATCAAGTTTCTCGGTCGGAATACCCGCCAGTACCAACACCTGCGTACCACCGCCCTCTTTTTCGCCGTATACGTGCGGATCATAATGGGCAACCGGATGCTCGTAGGTGTCGTTGGCACTGAGTGTCTGACGCGGGAAGCGATAGTTCTCACCCGGTGTTAACGTCAGCCGCCGTTTGGCTTCTGACAGCAACGCTTCACGGGTACCAAATATCACCGCCCCGGTCGGACACACCTCAACACAACCAGGCAAGCCGCCTTTGTCGAGCCGCTCCACCCCTTTCTGATTACACAACTCACATTTATGGATCTTGCCAAAGGGATTATCGTAATCGTATTTCGGCACATTGAACGGGCAGCCAACCATGCAATAGCGACAGCCGGTACAGATATCCGGGTCATAGTGAACGATGCCGGTTTTGGCATCTTTGCGCAGTGCGCTGACCGGGCAGACGGAAACACAGTTGGGATCAACGCAGTGCATACACTGCTTTTTGATATAGGCGTAACCATCTTCCAACTGATCTTTATGGATACCTGCACCACTGGTCCACACCTGAATAATGTTGTTGGTATAGGGGCTAAGTTTGTCGTTGTTTGACCAGATAGCATCACCACCGGCGTAGGTTTCACCGTGCGCGGCAAACTCGCTGTGATTAATCTGTTGGCATTTACTGACACACGCCTGACAACCGACGCATAACGTCGAGTCATACAACATGCCAAGCGCACCGGGGATCGGTGGTCGGTTTTGGACCTCAGCTTTACTGCTGGGGGAAAGTCCCGCCAGCAAGACACCGCCCGAGGCTAATTTGAAAAAGTGACGTCGGTTCACGGCTATTCCTCCCGCGATGAGTGATCGTCATCTTTACGGCGCTGCTTCTGTTGCCGCCCCAGCTCACGCACCGTCATCAGGCTGACACCGGCAACCAATCCCACCACCCCACCCAGCAACGCGGTGGCGGTAGTAGAAACCTTGCCACCTTCCGCATTATGGATCTGTGGTTTTTCAGCGCGTGGTGTTGGGTTTTCGACATTGGCTAATTGAGCAATGCTTTTGGTAAAACCAATCCCCTCTTCGTTACAGCCGTAGCACGGATGACCGATGCCGACCGGCCAGATGCCACCACCAACATCGCAGAACTCCAGCGTTGGACAGTTACCGTAGGTCTCCGGCCCCTTGCAACCAAGGTGATAGAGGCACCAGCCCTGACGATGCCCTTCATCACCAAACTGACGGGCAAAACGACCGGCATCAAAGTGCGGGCGACGCTCGCAGTTTTCATGGATCAGACGGCCATAGGCAAAGGTAGGACGGTTCTTGGTATCCAACGCAGGGGGGCGCTGGAAAGTGATAATATGAGCGACGGTTGCCAGGAAGTTATGGGGGTTGGGTGGGCAACCGGGAATATTAATCACGGTTTTACCCGGCAGTGCATCCTGCAAGCTGACCGCGCCGGTCGGGTTGCCACCAGTGGCTGGCACGCCCCCCCAGGCAGAACAGGAGCCGATGGCAATAATAGCTGCCGCATGTTCCGCCGCTTCGCGAATATGCTCGACAATAGGTTTGCCCGCCACCATGCAGTAAATCCCACCATCTTTCAGTGGGATAGAACCATCCACCACCAGTATGTACTTCCCTTTATACTGTTCAATAGCGCGGTGCTTATTCTCTTCCGCCTGCTCACCAAATGCTGCTGACAGCACTTCGTGATACTCCATTGAGATAACACTGAGCAGCAAATTCTCAAGGGTGGGATGCGTTGAGCGCAACAGTGATTCGGTACAGCCGGTGCACTCCTGAGCACCAATCCAGATGACCGGTGGCCGTTGTGGTGAACCGACCATATTGGCAATTTCTGCGGCAGCCTTACTGCTGAGACCCATGGTGGCAGCCAGCGCTGCACAAAGCTTCATAAAATCACGACGGTTAACGCCATGCTGGGAAAGCATGTTTTTTCCCCTGTCATTATTATTATATTGTTCACATACCCGATACTAATGATGGGTATATCCCTATAAAAAGCATGGTCTTATATCCAATAGATTTCGAAATGCAGGACGGCCGCAAACGAAAGAACCCCGATGAACTTACATAAGTAAGTGATTAGAGTAAGTGAGAGCAGCCAACACACCTGCACTTTGAAAAAAGATGAAGGATATTCTGTTAATAGTTTGTAACTCTGCAAATATAATTAAGTTGATCTTTATCAATGGATAATTGATTGAGTCTGAAAGGGGTAAATATCTGTGAACTAAAACCGTTTCAGCAAAACATTTCATTTGCCAGAAAATAAAAAATCTGTCAGGAGGGAATGCGGAGGATGCAGATGGAATTCAATATCATTAACCCAAAATAGTAAATTAATGCAATGACTTTAATTATATAT
>NZ_JAZGQE010000164.1:0-10658 GCF_048593885.1 Yersinia sp. 1252 StPb PI
AAGCTTTGGAAAATAACAATAACCCGACATAACCGCTTTAATGGCACTTTCCAAATTATCAATGCTATCGGTTTTAGAGACATAACCATAAACACCACAGTCCATACATTTTATAGCATAATCATTAAATACCATCGCAGTGAAAATTATTATTTTTGAATCAGGTGAAACTCTTAATATTTGTTCAATCAGGCCAAGACCTGAATATTCATTTGTAAGAATATCAAGAATAATCAAATCTGGTTTATGCATATGGGCTATCCTAACCGATTCTGTTCGACAATTACTTTCTAAAACCTCACCTCCTTTACACTCTATAATACGTTTTATAACACTTCTAATTATAGGATGTTCATCAACAACAAGCACTGTCATGTCAAGCATCATATCTCCTTAATAAAGTACCCGTAACCTTTATAGGGCGTAATCCATCAAATAGACACCTAAGAAAATTCATTATTATTCAGATGCACCATAGTATTAATGCACAATAACACCCTCCATTTCAAATCGATAAAAATGGAAAATTCTTACTGTATTGGAATATCTAACCTTACTTTACTTAGGTCGAATTAAAAGAGCAGGGAACCATTAATATCTCCTACAATTCTCACAGAAAGAACACTCATAAAAATCGCCGATTACTGTACGCTAAACTCGCCTGAAAACTCACAATTTAATTGCGGTAACGAGGTTTCTGCGGAGCTAGATGGCTGTTTAACATAAACACCAAAATAAAGTGCCGGTGTTGAGAACGTTGAAATAGTATCACCAAAACCAGACAAGGAGATTGTCTGAGTATGTGTATAACCTGAAGCTGTCCCGGCAAGCGTATTTTTATAAACTCCGCAAGCTACCTGAGTATTACTGCCGGTGGCGGCCCCTTCGCTCGGAGTGACGACAAAGTCGACCGCTTTGGTATTAGCCGTTGGGCTCCAATTAACACAGTTCATAGATACATCAATAGGATTAATGGCTTGTGATAAGCGCGTCCCATTACTATCATGCACATATATATGTGGCCCACTTAGGGTCGCTGAACGTTGTGACAAACTACTCGCCTCACATACAACATCAATATTGGCTGTTTTAAGGTTAAAGTTATATGTACCTAGTAGAGCAGATGAAAATGTATAACATGAGGTACCCGCCGCATTACAGGGTTTTCCCTCAGCTCCAGTTATCATTGCAAAATTCCCCGATGTACCGGATATCGAAACCAGTGCTGAGCGTGATATCACTATGTGATAAGAAAGTATTACCCCGTGAGATTGTGCGATCGCTAGTGCTTCGTCCATTGTTGAAGCAGCTAACAATTGTTGGTCATATGTGCCATCCCCTCGTAAATCAAACGCGCCAGTGTATAAGTCAACCCCTAGACCTCCGGAGGTAACTGCTCTGACTTTATATGTTAGTAAACAACGTTCTAATGTAGTATGGCTAACATTTTGTGGCCGACAATAATTAACATACGCAGAACCACCAGGCTGGAATACCACATCCATACTCATTTCTGACAAACTTGTTTGCAGGTTTTTTATGATAAATTCCGCATAAACAGTGCCAGGAAACACCGTCATCAGCAGAATAAACACCAGTAGATTTAATAATCTCATCTTAATCTATTTCCATAATATCAGTCCACTAACGCAATATCGGAACAGTAATAACTAAAGGAAAGCGTTTTATACTAAATAACGTTTACAATAATTTATCGAAACCGAAATAATGATACTTAAGCTAAAGGGCTTCTATTTAATTAGATGCCCTTTAGCTTTCCTCTTTTCCCTGCCGCCTACTAATACATACTTCTGTCTATTCCTGCTAATGTCCTCAATGCGTCAAGAACCTAACGCCGCCACCATAAAGTGTCATCAGCTACAGCACGGTTATCCCCCCATGGTTAAGGTCAATCTGATCTCAAAAGGTACAGCAACAAATGTCATCACAACCATTGCGCTACTGGTATTATCCAGTGTTGCGGTCACCGCGCTGTTACCAATTGTTGAACTTTTCAGTGTTATAACAAAAGTCCCATCGGCACCGCTGGTACCATTACTATTACTGCTGATAATTGCGCCATTATCCGCAACAACGGTTATATTCTGGCCTGGCAATGGATTATTGTTGGCATCTGTTACCGTCACTTTTATTGCAGCATCTGCCACCCCATCAGCAGGTTGATTATCTACGCTCTTTTCTAAAATCACTTTCGCGCTATTAACATCGGCAATAAAGAGCACGTCTATCTTTTTGGTGTCATTACTGACCCCGATAAGGGTGGCAATCACCGCGATATCCCCGGCCCGGATACTGGTTAATGCCGCCGGGATATACCCGTCACTGTCAGTCATCATCACCGATGGCATCAGCGTGGCACCATTACCGACGGTAAAAATCACTACCTGATTGACCAGCGGGTTGTCGTTCGCATCGGTGACCTGCGCCCGCACACTATGGATCTCATTGCCGTCCGCCACGATGCCACTGTTTAGCGCGGTGGTTTCAGTCAGGGTGGCGATTTTTGCGGTACTGACATCAGCAATAAAGGTCACTTCCACCTCTTTACTGCTGCCCCCACTCAGGCTGGCGCTCACGGTGATGGCCCCGGCCCGGATACTGGACAGTGCCGTCGGGATATACCCATCACTGTCGGTCATCACCACCGACGGCACCAACGTGGCACCACTGCTGGCGACAAAGGTCACCGTCTGATTGGCCAGCGGGTTACCGTTCGCATCGGTGACCTGCGCCCGCACACTGTGAGTCTGGCTGCCGTCCGCCACAATGCCACTGTTTGGCGCGGTGATTTCGCTCAGGGTGACTATCTGTGCGGTAGTAACATCAGCAATAAAGATGACTTGCACCGTCATATTGTTACCACTGCCCCCAGTCAGGGTTGCGGTAACATTAACAGCCCCAGCCCGGGTATTGGTCAGATTTGTCCTGATATACCCATCACTGTCAGTGACCGTCTGACTTACCAGGGTGGCGCCGTTATCAGCGGTAAAAATTACCGTCTGATTGGCCAGCGGGTTACCCTTAGCATCGGTGACCTGCGCCTGCACGCTATGGATATCGTTGCCATCTGCCACGATGTCACTGTTAAGCGCAGTGATTTTGGTCAGGGCAACGATCTGTGCGGTAGTGACATCAGCAATAAAGATCACTTCCACCTCTTTACTGTTACCCCCGTTCAGGCTGGCAGTCACATTGACTGCCCCGGCCCGGATATTGGTCAGTGCCATCGGGATATACCCGTCACTGTCGGTCACTGTCACCGCCTGATTCACCAGCGTGGCACCGTTATCGGCGGCAAAGGTTACTGTCTGATTGGCCAGCGGGTTACCGTTCGCATCGGTGACCTGCGCCCGCACGGTATGGATCTCATTGCCGTCCGCCACGATGCCACTGTTTAGCGCGGTGGTTTCAGTCAGGGTGGCGATTTGTGCGGTAGTGACATCAGCAATAAAGATCACGTCCACCGTTTTGTCGTTACTTCCACTGAGGCTGGCGGTCACGGTGATGGCCCCGGCCCGAATACTGGTCAGCGCCATTGGGATATAGCCGTCACTGTCGGTCACCGTCACCGATGGCACCAGCGTGGCACCACTGCTGGCGACAAAGGTCACCGTCTGATTGGCCAGCGGATTACCGTTTGCATCGGTGACCTGCGCCCGTACGCTATGGGTCTGGCTGCCGTCGGCCACAATGCCACTGTTTGGCGCGGTGGTTTCAGTCAGGGTGGCGATTTGTGCGGTAGTGACATCAGCAATAAAGATCACTTGCACCTCTTTACTGTTGCCCCCGCCCAGGCTGGCGGTCACATTGACTGCCCCGGCCCGGAGATTGGTCAGTGCCATCGGGATATACCCGTCACTGTCGGTGACCGTCACCGACGGTACCAGCGTGGCGCCATTACTGGCGGCAAAGGTTACCGTCTGATTGGCCAGCGGGTTGCCGTTTGCATCGGTAACCTGCGCCCGCACACTGTGAGTCTGGCTGCCGTCCGCCACGATGCCACTGTTTGGCGCTGTGGTTTCGCTCAGGGTGACTATCTGTGCGGTAGTGACATCAGCAATAAAGATCACTTCCACCTCTTTACTGTTGCCCCCGCTCAGGCTGGCGGTCACATTGACTGCCCCGGCCCGGATACTGGTCAGCGCCATTGGGATATACCCGTCACTGTCGGTCACCGTCACCGACGGTACCAGCGTGACGCCATTACTGGCGGCAAAGGTTACCGTCTGATTAATCAGTGGGTTACCGTTAGCATCGGCGACCTGCGCCCGCACACTGTGGGTCTGGCTGCCGTCCGCCACAATGCCACTGTTTGGCGCGGTGGTTTCGCTCAGGGTGACTATCTGTGCGGTAGTGACATCAGCAATAAAGATCACTTCCACCTCTTTACTGTTGCCCCCGCTCAGGCTGGCTGTCACATTGACTGCCCCGGCCCGGATGCTGGTCAGCGCCATCGGGATATACCCGTCACTGTCCGTCATCACCACCGACGGCACCAGCGTGGCACCATTACCGGCGCTAAAGGTCACGGTCTGATTAGCCAGCGGGTTACCGTTCGCATCGCTGACCTGGGCCCGTACGGTATGGGTCTGGCTGCCGTCCGCCACAATGCCGCTGTTTGGCGCGGTGGTTTCGTTCAGGGCGACTATCTGTGCGGTAGTGGCATCGGCAATAAAGATCACTTGTACCTCTTTACTGTTACCCCCGCTCAGGCTGGCAGTCACATTGACTGCCCCGGCCCGGATATTGGTCAGTGCCGCCGGGATATACCCGTCACTGTCGGTCACCGTCATCGCCTGATTCACCAGCGTGGCGCCATTACTGGCGGCAAAGGTTACCGTCTGATTGGCCAGCGGGTTGCCGTTCGCATCGGTAACCTGCGCCCGCACACTGTGGGTCTGGCTGCCGTCCGCCACAATGCCGCTGTTTGGCGCGGTGGTTTCGCTCAGGGCGACTATCTGTGCGGTAGTGACATCAGCAATAAAGATCACGTCCACCTCTTTACTGTTGCCCCCGCTCAGGCTGGCGCTCACGGTGATGGCCCCGGCCCGAATACTGGTCAGTGCCGCCGGGATATACCCGTCACTGTCGGTGACTGTCACCGTCTGATTCACCAGGGTGGCACCGTTACCGGCGCTAAAGGTCACCGTCTGGTTGGCCAGCGGATTGCCCTGTGCATCCGTCACTCGCGCCCGTACGCTATGGGTCTGGCTGCCGTCCGCCACAATGCCATTGTTTGCCGCCGTGGTTTCAGTCAGCGTCGCGATGCGTGCACTGCTGGTATCAGCAGTAAAGGTTACGTCTACTGTTTTGCTATTGCTTCCGCTGAGGCTGGCGGTCACGGTGATGACCCCGGCCCGGATACTGGTCAGTGCCATCGGGATATACCCGTCACTGTCGGTTACCGTCACCGACGGTACCAGCGTGGCGCCATTACTGGCGGTAAAAGTCACCGTCTGATTGGCCAGTGGGTTACCGTTCGCATCGCTGACCCGCGCCCGCACACTGTGGGTCTGGCTGCCGTCCGCCATAATGCCGCTGTTTGGCGCGGTGGTTTCGCTCAGAGTGACTATCTGTGCGGTAGTAGCATCAGCAATAAAGGTGACGTCCACCACTTTGCTATTGCTTCCGCTGAGGCTGGCGGTCACGGTGATGGTCCCTGCCCGGATACTGGTCAGTGCCGCCGGGATATACCCGTCACTGTCGGTCACCGTCACCGTCTGATTCGCCAGAGTAGCGCCACTGCTGGCGACAAAGGTCACCGTCTGATTAATCAGTGGGTTACCCTGCGCATCGGTGACCTGCGCCCGCACACTGTGGGTCTGGCTACCGTCCGCCACAATGCCACTGTTTAGCCCTGTGGTTTCGCTCAGGGTGACTATCTGTGCGGTAGTGACATCAGCAATAAAGGTGACAACCACCGTTTTGTCGTTACTTCCGCTGAGGCTGGCGGTCACGGTGACCGCCCCGGCCCGGATACTGGTCAGTGCCATTGGGATATACCCGTCACTGTCGGTCACCGTCACCGCCTGATTCACCAGCGTGGCACCGTTATCGGCGCTAAAGGTCACGGTCTGATTAATCAGTGGGTTACCCTGCGCATCGGTAACCCGAGCCTGTACGGTATGGGTCTGGCTGCCGTCCGCCACAATGCCGCTGTTTGGCCCAGTGATTTCGCTCAGAGTGACTATCTGTGCGGTAGTGACATCAGCAATAAAGATCACTTGCACCTCTTTACTGTTGCCCCCGCTGAGACTGGCGGTTACGGTGATGGCTCCGGCCCGGATACTGGTCAGCGCCATCGGGAGATAACCGTCACTGTCGGTCACCGTCACCGCCTGATTCACCAGCGTGGCACCGTTATCGGCGCTAAAGGTCACCGTCTGATTAATCAGTGGGTTACCCTGCGCATCGGTCACCCGTGCCTGCACGCGGTGGGTCTGGCTGCCGTCCGCCACAATGCCACTGTTTGGCGCCGTGATTTCAGTCAGGGTGGCGATTTGTGCGGTAGTGACATCAGCAATAAAGATCACGTCCACCGTTTTGTCGTTACTTCCGCTCAGGCGGGCAGTCACGGTGATGGCTCCGGCCCGGATACTGGTCAGCGCCATTGGGATATACCCGTCACTGTCGGTGACTGTCACCGTCTGATTCACCAGGGTAGCACCGCTGCTGGCGACAAAGGTCACCGTCTGATTAATCAGTGGGTTACCCTGTGCATCGGTCACCCGTGCCTGCACGCGATGGGTCTGGCTGCCGTCCGCCACAATGCCATTGTTTGCCGCCGTGATTTCAGTCAGCGTCGTGATGCGCGCACTGCTGGTATCGGCAATAAAGGCCACAGCCACCGTTTTGCTATTGCTTCCGCTGAGGCTGGCGGTCACGGTGATGGCTCCAGCCCGGATACTGGTCAGTGCCATTGGGATATACCCGTCACTGTCGGTCACCGTCACCGTCTGATTCACCAGGGTAGCGCCGCTACTGGCGGCAAAGGTCACCGTCTGATTGGGCAGCGGGTTACCCTGCGCATCGGTGACCTGCGCTCGCACGCTATGGGTCTGGCTACCATCGGCCACAATGCCACTGTTCGCCGCCGTGATTTCAGTCAGCGTCGCGATGTGTGCACTGCTGGTATCGGCAATAAAGGCCACAGCCACCGTTTTGCTGTTGCCACTGCCCCCAATCAGGGTGGCAGTAACAGTGACAGTCCCGGCCAGCGTACTGGTCAGTGCCATCGGGATATACCCGTCACTGTCGGTCACTGTCACCGTTTGACTCACCAGCGTGGCACCATTACCGGCGCTAAAGGTCACGGTCTGATTGACCAGCGGGTTACCCTGCGCATCAGTCACCCGCGCCTGCACGCTATGGGTCTGGCTACCGTTCGCCACAATGCCACTGTTTGACGCCGTGATTTCGGTCAGCGTCTCAAGCCGCGCACTGTTAGCATCAGCAATAAAGGCCACAGCCACCGTTTTGCTGTTGCCACTGCCCCCAATCAGGGTGGCAGTAACGGTGACAGTCCCGGCCAGCGTACTGGTCAGTGCCATCGGGAGATAACCGTCACTGTCGGTCACCGTCATCGTCTGATTCACCAGCGTGGCACCATTACTGACGCTAAAGGTCACGGTCTGATTAAGCAGCGGGTTGCCCTGCGCATCCGTCACTCGTGCCCGCACACGGTGGGTCTGGCTGCCATCCGCCACAATGCCGCTGTTCGCTGCGGTGACTTCAGTCAACGTCTCAAGCCGCGCACTGCTGGTATCAGCAATAAAGGCCACATCCACTGTTTTACTGTTACCACTGCCCCCACGGAGGGTGGCGGTCACGGTGATCACCCCGGCCCGGAGACTGGTCAGTGCCATCGGGATATACCCGTCACTGTCGGTGACTGTCACCACCGACGACACCAGTGTAGCGCCGCTGCTGGCGGCAAAGGTCACGGTCTGATTGACCAGCGGGTTACCCTGCGCATCGGTCACCCGTGCCTGTACCCTGTGGGTCTGGCTGCCGTCCGCCACAATGCCACTGTTTAGTGCGGTGACTTCCGTTAGCGTCTGGATTTGCGCAGTACTCACATCGGCAATAAAGGTCACGTCCACCGTTTGAGCACTACCATTAATAGTTGCCGTCACGGTAACAACACCGGCTTTGATACTGGTAAGCATTACCGTTACCGAACCATCTGGGCCCGTCGTGCCCTGAGTGGCGATAGTGGCACCGCTTCCGTTGGCAACACTGAAACTGACCACTTGATTTGATACTGGTGCATTGTGTCCATCAGTAACAATGGCTTTCACACTGTTAGTTTTCGTACCATTCGCAACAGCGCCGTCAGTAACGACTTTCAAGTTACCACTGGCAATGTTGGCGGGGGTAACAAATGTCACATTGACACTTTGGCTACTGCCATTGACGCTAGCGGTTACAGTAACAACAGTACTGATGGTATTGGTGAGTGTCATGATCACACTACCATCAGCATCAGTAATGCCACTGCTGGCAATAACAGCATTATTATTGGCGTAGAAACTGACCGCCTGATCGGATACTGGATTGCCGTTAGCATCCTTGATAATGGCCTTCACACTGTTAGTCGCGACGCCGTTGGCAATCGCCTTGTCACGAACGACAGTCAGGTCACCATTAATAATTCTTACCGTGCTACTGTCTGCCGTGAACCTGACCGGTTTTGTATCATGGTTGCCGTTCATCAAGGAGGCAGAAACTGTCCCACTCCCTGAACGAGTACTGGTTGTGACAATACCACTAACCTTTCCGTTACTGTCGGTTGCCGCAGTTTGCGGAGTGATTGTTCCCAGGGTAGAACTGAGCGTAACGGCCATACCCGTTATCGGTTGGTTAGCATTATTCGCGGTATTAATCACTGTGGCTTCAAAAGCCACCGTAGATAAACCATCGGCCAGCGTTGTGTGATTACCAACATGTTTAAGGGTAATATTATGTAGAGAGCGCTCAACCAGCAGGGTTGTGGTAGCCGTATTGGATTTATTACCCCGGACATCATATGCCGTGGCGCTAACTTGATAATTATTCAGGCTAACGGATGGTTGATAGGCCGGGAGAGTGATTAACACTGTTCCCACACTTGACATCGTTATACTGCCACCGGCAGCAAGCAATGCAGGGGCATGCCATACGATATTTTTCACCCCGTATTTCGAGGCCACTTTTGCCGTTAGTGAGATATCTTCCATAGCATATGCGGTAATCTGCTCAGGCAAACTCAGATGAATTAAGTCCTGCTTTTGATATTGCATAACAATATCGTAATTACGGTCAATGATATCGTAACGGCTACCCGCCACACTGCGCATTAAACCAACGGTCTGTTTGCTAATTTGATCAATCCACGGTACGCCAAAACGGTAATTTAAATTGATCCCTAGCTGAAAATCATTATCGACATTGCGCCCTTTCTTATGGGAAGCATCGAAAGTTACCAATGGAATAGGCGTATAATTAACCCCAACGGTAATGGCAGAGGGTGAATGACCTAAATCATCAGGGCTGGTATTTCCACTGCCTAATGCAACGCCTTTACCAAAATACTTTTCATAGACTAGCCGTCCACCCAATTGGGGATGAGAGGGTAAATAGGCCTCTGCCCGCACATCAAACCCGTTAGCCGGGCGTTCGTTATAATCCTCCATATCGGACAATACCGACTGATGCCAGTCGGTTATTCGGAAATAACCATTTGTGGAGAATTTGAGATAATCTGTCCAAACTTCACCCCCGACCCCCAAACGGCTATTTTTACCGGTCATGTCATAGTCATAAAAGGTATTTACACCGAAGGTCCAGTCATCGGTAAATCCACGTACGCCAATGCCGCTATTATTTGTTGCGCGTTGTCCATTATGACGGACCCCTAGCTGAGCAAATAACAGTGCACTTTCTGATTCTGCTAGTGGCAGCAATACATCGGCATTACCGGTACCTGATGAGTTCAATTGCACTCTGGCATTACCGTATTGCCCCAACCAATCTGAAGCCATTTGTGAGGCCAGACCTGAGGAGACGCCTTTTATTGCATTTTCGCCAGCTTTGCCAGGCTCACTACTGCTCATCACACTGCCAAAATTGGAAAACGCACTCGCCACGTTATTTTCCGTGATCTCATATTTATTATTAGTACGGATGTCGCCAACTTCATGTTTATCTGAGCCTAAATCTGGTAACCCATTTTGCTGTGATGCAATCAAGGGCTCTGCGGGCTCATTTAGAGGTGAAGATGGCGAAAAAATAGGAGGATTTACTGTCTCTTGCGGTGGATTCTTAGATCGACTTGAATCAATAGTCACTGCTGCCGAAGTGTGTTCATTCAAGATATCTGATGCTCTCATATTTATCATTGCATCATCTAAGCTATCGGCATGCGCGGACAGTGAAATAATAGGTGTGATGGTAGCGGTAAGAAGTAAGCATATTTGAACCACTAAAGTGATAAATGCCACTCCCCGCATAAACACGCAGTTAGAATTAAATTGATTCATGTGAGTAAAAATTCCATTTTGAGAGCAAGCAACTAGCACTCGAATACGCTATATGCACGACATAAATGATGATGAAGATATTAGATAATTATCCCCAGTAATTTTAAATTAACGTCA
>NZ_JAZGQE010000165.1:0-10505 GCF_048593885.1 Yersinia sp. 1252 StPb PI
TATAATATTTGTTTTTATTGGTGGCGAAAGTTAATAGACGATAATTTAACAGGATAAATTTCTCTGGCAGGGCGATAACAACTGGGCTAACCGATATGAATTGATCGCAAGTGATAGTGTGTGGGGTGAAGAGTAAACTGTTAAAGTCTTAATCACTAAACAGTGATAACTACAGTAGGTGCCTTTATGACCATGGATTTATTTGATCAGTTGCCTCATGATCCCTGGATTGAAACGTTAGCGCCCGGTGCGGTTGTTTTACATCATTATGCACGGCAGCAGGCCGCATTATTATTTGCTGATGTTATTGCTATCACCACTGCCGCGCCTTTTCGCCATCTCATCACCCCCGGCGGTTACCGGATGTCGGTTGCCATGAGTAATTGTGGTCAGGTTGGTTGGGTGAGTGATATGCAAGGTTATCGCTATAGCCCGGTTGATCCTTTGACTGAGAAAAACTGGCCTGCCATTCCGGCAAGTTTTATGACATTAGCAGTCGATGCCGCGCAACAAGCGGGTTTCTCTCAATTTGAACCAGATGCCTGCCTGATAAATCGCTACGAGGCAGGGGCTAAATTATCATTACATCAGGATAAAGATGAGCTGGATCTGCGTCAGCCAATAGTCTCGGTATCGCTGGGGCTAGCTGCGGTATTTCAATTTGGTGGGCTGACGCGTGAGGCTAAATGCCAGAGAGTCTTATTAACGCAAGGGGATGTTGTGGTCTGGGGTGGGCCTTCCCGTTTGAACTACCACGGTGTACTGCCATTGAAAGCCGGTTTTTCCGCTACGACCGGCGCTTATCGCATTAACTTAACCTTCCGTCGCACCCGCTGATTTGAGAGGTTATAAGAAAGTGTGAGAATGCCCTCAATCTTGTCTGGCAAGAGTGAGGGCGATGAGAGTTTTATTGCTGTTGACTCTCTTTTTTATGCAGCAACATATACACCGCAGGAATAACCAGCATCGAAAGCAGTGGTGCACTCACCATCCCGCCAATCATCGGAGCTGCAATACGTTGCATGACCTCTGACCCAGTCCCGCCGCCCCACATAATGGGAAGCAAGCCGGCCATAATAGTGGCGACAGTCATGGCTTTTGGTCGCACCCGCAGCACCGCGCCTTCATGAATAGCTGCACTCATCTGGCTGGCCGTCATAGCAATGCCGGGTTGCTGATGTTTTTTCACCGCCTGATTGAGATACAGCACCATTATTACGCCAAATTCAGCGGCCACACCGGCCAGGGCGATAAAGCCCACCGCGGCGGCAACGGAAAAGTTATATCCCAAGCCATACAGCAGCCACACCCCGCCAATCAGTGCGAAGGGAAGCGTCGCCATGATTAATGCGGCATCGCGGACACTGCTGAACGTGACATACAACAAGACAAAAATGATCATCAGGGTAACCGGTAACACAATTTTCAGTTTTGCCGTTGCCCGTTCCAGGTATTCAAACTGCCCAGACCAGCTAAGGGAGACGCCTTCCGGCAGTTTCACTTGTTGTGCCACCGCTTGCTGCATTTCAGTAACGGCTGATTTCAAATCTCGCCCGCGCAGATCAACATAGACCCAGTCAGATAAGCGCGCATTTTCACTTTTCAGCATCGGTGGGCCTTCTGTCACCTTGATATCGGCCAGTTCCGCCAGTGCGACTTGCCCGCCACCGGCAGTCACTACCGGCAAATCACGCAATTTTTGCAGTGAATCACGTATTTCCCGTGGGTAGCGCAGGTTGATTGGATAACGTTCACGCCCTTCAATGGTTTCACCGATGTTTTGCCCGCCAATCACGGTTGCCACCAGTGATTGCAGTTCTTTTACTGAAACCCCATAGCGAGCGGCCCGTTGACGGTCAATGTTGATATCCACATAGCGGCCACCTGCCAGTCGTTCCGAGAGGGCCGAGGTCACACCTGGCACGTTGCGCACCACTTGTTCGATTTGCTGTGCCACCTGCTCAATTTGGTGCACATTTTTGCCATTCACTTTGATCCCAACCGGGCTTTTGATGCCGGTAGAGAGCATATCCAGCCGATTGCGGATCGGTGGCACCCAGAGATTGGCGATACCGGGCACCTTGACGGTGGCGTCCAGTTCTTCGATCAATTTGTCCATGGTCATGCCCGGCCGCCATTGATCCTTGGGTTTAAAACGAATGGTGGTTTCGATCATGGTCAGAGGGGCTGGATCTGTTGCCGTCTCTGCTCTCCCGGCTTTACCAAATACTGTCGCCACTTCCGGTATGGTTTTTATCAAACGATCGGTTTGTTGCAGTAAATGGCTGGCTTCGCGTACCGAAATCCCCGGCAGTGTAGAAGGCATATACAGTAAATCACCTTCATCCAACGCGGGCATAAACTCACTCCCCAGACGGCTTAATGGATACAGGGTTGCCAGCAGTAATATACCCGCGATAGCTAATGTGGTTTTTGGTCGCGCCAGTACGGCGGTTAACACCGGATGATAAAGGGCGATTAGCCCACGGTTAATGGGGTTGGCATTTTCATCAGGGATTTTGCCGCGAATAAAATAGCCCATTAATACCGGTACTAACGTAATGGCTAACCCCGCCGAAACGGCCATGGCATAGGTTTTGGTAAAAGCCAGCGGAGAGAACATCCGCCCCTCTTGCGCCTGTAATGTAAATACCGGAATAAACGATAAGGTGATGATCAGTAAACTGCAAAACAGCGCCGGACCGACTTCAATGGCCGCCTGCTCTGAAATGCGCCAGTAATCCTGACTGACCGGTGTTTTCCCCGGGTTATCTCGCCGCCATTGCTCCAACACTTTGTGCATATTTTCGATCATCACGATCGCGGCATCCACCATAGCCCCGATGGCGATGGCTATCCCGCCCAGCGACATAATATTGGCATTGACCCCCTGATAGTGCATGACGATAAACGCCCCGAGAATCCCCAGGGGCAGAGTGATGATAGCCACCAATGCTGAGCGGAAGTGGAACAAAAACAGTGAGCAGATCACCGCCACCACTAAAAACTCTTCCAGCAATTTGAATGATAAGCTGTCGATGGCCTGAGTAATCAGGTGTGAACGATCATATACCGGTACGATTTCCACCCCAGCTGGTAAGCTGCGCTGAATCTGTTGCAGCTTCTCCTTCACGCCGTTAATGGTTTCCAGTGCATTTTTGCCATAGCGCATCACAATGATGCCACCGGCAACTTCCCCTTCACCATTAAGCTCGGCCACGCCACGGCGCATTTCTGGCCCCATCCGCACGGTAGCGACATCGGACAGTAAAATGGGAATACCTGCACGAGCAGTGATCACGATATTCCTGAAGTCATCCAGCGTTTTCAGGTAACCGCTAGCGCGCACCATATATTCTGCCGCCCCTATTTCCAGCACCGAACCACCGCCTTCCTGATTACTATCAGTAATGGCGCTGGCAATTTGTTGATGGGATAGATTTAGCGCCCGCATCTGTTCCGGGTCGAGAACGACTTGATATTGGCGCACCATGCCCCCGACACTGGCCACTTCAGAGACATTGGGTACTGTTTTCAACTCAAATTTTAGTGTCCAATCCTGCAAGGCACGCAGATCGGCCAGACTGTGTTTGCCGGTTCTGTCGATTAAGGCATATTCATAGATCCAACCCACCCCCGTGGCATCCGGTCCCAACGAGGCTTTGGCTTCAGTCGGCAAGGTAGCCTGCACCTGACTGAGATACTCCAGCACCCGTGAACGTGCCCAATAAGGATCAGTGCCATCATCAAACAGCACATAGACATAGGCGTCGCCGAACATCGAGAAACCGCGTACGGTTTTGGCACCAGGGACTGACAACATGGTGGTCGTCAGTGGGTAAGTCACCTGATCCTCGACCACTTGTGGTGCTTTACCGGGATAACTGACACGGATGATCACTTGCGTGTCTGACAAGTCTGGCAGCGCATCCAGCGGGGTTTGTTGCAGTGACCAAATTCCCCACGCGGCCATCATCACCGCGCCAAGCAGTACCAACAGCCGATTGCGCAGTGACCAGCGGATAATGGCGGCAATCATAGGTGGCTCCTGTGGGTATCGGTACTGCTATTGCTTGTTACCGGCTGGATTTGGCGGATCTGTGCCCCTTGTTCATTGAGAGTGAAAGTGAAATTAACCTGACTACCAGCGACGATTTCCGGTGATAACGACTCTGCCGGTAGCTGGAAGTCCATCGTCATCGCTCCCCATTTCAAGGCCGCGATCGGGCCATGGGATAAGGTGATTGTTGAACCATTGATAGCGATGACTTTCCCTTGCACCGAGTAGATATCAATAGCTGCTGCGGCAGTGTTATTCGCTGTTGGCGTGGTATTCTCAGTTAAGGTGGGGGTATCCTCCATTTGTGGCAGAGCGCTTTGCAGACTGGCTTCTGAATCAATCAGGAATTGGCCCGAGGTCACCACCAATTGACCGACGTTAAGCCCGGATTTTATCTCTGTCCAGCCGTCCTGAGTTTGCCCGGTACTGACATCCACTGGCTTAAAGTAGCCATTACCTTCAGCCAGCAGCACCCGGTTACTATTGCCTGACATCAGCAAGGCTTCTTGTGGAATAGCCAAGACCGGTTTTAGATTATCTGCTGGCGCGGATTGTACATTCAGGTACATGCCCGGTTTCAGCTTTTGTTGTGGGTTTTCCAGGACGATGCGCGCTTTTAAGGTGCGGGTAGCGAGATCCATATTAGGCAATAGCTCGCTGACGGTGCCGTGGAAGGTTTCACCCGGCCAACTGGCGGTCGTGGCGGCAATCGTACTGCCGATAGTGACTAAACTGGCTTGTGATTGCGGATAGTCCACCACTATCCATACCGGATCAAGGCTGGCTAATTCAAACAGTGATTGTGTCGCAGTCACTTGTGAACCGGCCCGAATATCCAACTTACTCACATAACCCTCAGACGGAGATCGTAAGGTGATCCGCGTTTGCGGCTGGCCGCTTTTTTCGACACTGCGAATCACCTCTTCTGGCATAAATTGCAGTTGTAGCCGTTGGCGAGCGGCGGCCGTTAATTGGCTATCACCCAAGGTGCGGATTGCCAGATACTCTTGTTGCGCGGCACTCCAATCGGGAACCCATAATTGCGCCAATGGCTGATTTTTACTGACCGGTTGTTGATTGGCGCGTACATACAATTGTTCAATAATGCCGTTAGCCCGCGCCGCGATAACCTGCACGCTGCGCTCATCGGTTGCCACTGTGCCGTAACCGGCAAGACGATAGTTGAGTGATCGCATTTCCGCCGCGGCAGTGCGCACGCCTAAATTCTGCTGTTGGCGGGGGCTGATGCTAACGCCGCCCTGTGCTACGGCTTCATCGGCATAGCGCGGCACCAACTCCATATCCATAAACGGCGATTTGCCAGGTTGGTCGAAACGCTGGCCGGGGGACATAGGATCATACCAATACAGCACCTTCCGGCTATTTTCTGCCGGTGTTTTTTCAACCACCGTGGCTGCCGTGGTGGAGTGCTCTGAGGCGGGTTTAGCCAACAGATAACCGGCAACGCCACTGATCACGGCGACGGCCACCAGCGTCAAACTAGATAGCTTTTTCATCGCATGCTCTCCTGCGGGGTCAGATAACGGATGGCAGCCCAGGTACGGGCTAACTCTCTGGCGGCATTACTGGTATTGAGCTGGCTATCGAGCAGGGCACGCCGTGCTTCCAGCACACTGCTTAAATCGCTTTTATTGGCCTGATACTGCGCCATAACCAATTTAACCCGCTGTTTTTGCAGTGGTATAACCTCATCAGTCTGACGCTGCCATAATTGCTGTGTGGCCTGATATTGCGCCAGCAGAGTATCGAGTTGCGCCCGGTGGTCGCGGGTGAGTAACGTAAGCTGGTCGTTGGCTTCCATTGAACGCGATACATCGGCGGCATAGTCTTTGTCCTGACGTTGTGAGCGGAATAGTGGCAAATCAACGGTGATCATAACGCCCGCCATATCGTCATACTCGTCAGCTCGTTTAGCGTAATAGACCTCGATCCCAACGTCCGGTGTGGCGGCAATGGCCGATTGTGCGGAGCGGGCTTTGGCAACGTCAGCTTCGCGGCTGGCAAGCAACACTTCAGGGTGCTGTTGGATGGCATCACGCAACACGGTGATATCTGCCGGTAGGCGGGCGAATGGTGGTAACGGGCCGCTGATATGCTTGACCTCAATACCGGTCAACTGCGTCAACTGGGTTTGTGCTAAGGCAACGTCACGTTGTGCGGTGGTCAATCTATCCTGCATGGCAGATAGCGTCAGGCGCGCATCCAATACACTGCTGGGTAATGCGCCACCACTGGCAACCCCGGCCCGTTGCAATGCGACCTGTTTTTCGCTTTCTTTTACCAGCACTTGCGCCGCGCCCACCGCCTGTTCGGTCAGGGCGAGATCAAGCCACGCCTGCGCCGTCTCTTTTTGCAGCCGGGTGCGGATAGTTTCACTGCCTGCTGCCGTTTTGCGCGCTTCAGCACTCAGGGTATCAGCCTTTCTTTGTCGCTTATCACTACTGATATAGTCCTGCATGATACCGACCCGCTGCATGGTCATGCCCTCGCGGGTGAAGCGGCGGGCATTACTGCCGCCGACCGGGAGGTTTTCAATACCAAACTTCAATTTTGGATCGGGCAGTTGGGTGGCTGAAGTGGCCATATTTTCCAGCGCATTGACCTGATGCTGATTGGCTGACAGCTCGGCCGAGTAGCGTTCAGCATAGACCAGCGCCTGTTCCAGTGTGATATCTGCCGCGTAGCTCACCGCTGGCAGAGTGAAAAGTGCCGCCATTAGCAGTGCGGTAAATCCGAATGGCAGCGCAGCCGTGGGGCGCACCTGCTGTGGGTGATTCAGTAAAGGGGTCATCATTATCCCGCCTTATGGCTGCTGTGCTGAAATGGCAGTTAGCTGATAGCCTTGTTCGGTCTGGCGGAAACTGAAGGTCACGGATGTACCTGCGGGTAATGGCTGTGCGGCCAGGCTCTCCGGTAGGTCAAATGTCATGGTCATCGGTGGCCAGTTCAATGCTGGAATGGCGCTATGAGCGATAGATACGCGGGTGGCATGCCAGGTTTTTATCTGGCCCTGGGAGTGATAGCTCTCTGCTGGCGCAGAATCCGCCATTATTGTATGACTATCATGAGACATCGGGCTACTTTCACTCATGGCCGGGCTGGCGGCGAACAGCGGAGAAGAGAACAGTAATACAGCAGATACAGCGCTAAATAAGATACGCATAGCAATAACTCCAAAACATAGAATAAGCACAACACACCACGATTAAGTGGCCTGAAGAAAACGGTTATTTATGTCTGGATCTATTCTCTAAAGCGGCAGAAAGCGATTTCAGTGGGGGGGCCGACAATGGGGGGGGTATGCCAGTCAACGCGCTGGACGCGTGGTGTTTGTTGCCTATCAGCCAATACTAACTCCGTATTGGTGGGTAAGGCTGCCAGCACCAACATGCCGCTGTCAGACTGGACAGAGTCAGGGATGCAGTGTTTTTCACATAAGGGGTTTTGCCCCTGACCATGAGACATATCCATCATTGATGGCATGTCGTGCATTTGGTTTTCTGTTGCTAAAGGGTCAGGCTGTATATGCCCTTGATGCTGGGTAAATACCGGCGAGGCAGAAGGGGCAATATCACACTGATGGCCGGCGATGGCCAACTGCGCGTTGAGAATTAGCCAGCAGGCAACCAGCAGCATACCGCACATGCGCATTTTACTGGCGCGCATCCGGTGCATAAGCTGTGGTACTCCCCTAAATGCTGGCATGTTTAACCTGAATGTGTGGTGATATTAAATAATGCTGCCAGCGAGTATAGGACCATCTCCCTGTTTTTAGAATGGTTTTATCGGGTTGCACTGAGTGAAATAAAAGGTTGCCAAAACGTTAGTATGCTGAATTTATTCTATTTATTTCGATATCTGAAGCCACAATGGGGTTGATTAGAAGAAATATTTACTTTTCTTTAAGTTATTAGCCCACACCGCTATGCATCAATCGGCGTGGGCTGAATAAACCTAAGCCTTACCAGGCATAACTGACAGTTGCGGTGGCAACACGGCCACTGCCATAGAAGCAAGCTGCCATCTGTGCACAACTGGCAACATATTCTTTGTTGAACACATTGTTGACGTTAACCTGCAAACTGGTGCCTTTCATCGCTGGCAGAGCTTGTCCCAGTTCATAACGCATCATCCAGTCATACAATGTCACCGCCGGGACTTTAAAGCTGTTCTTGGCATCACCCCAACTGGTGCCGATATAGCGGACACCAACACCAGTGGATAAGCCATCGACTACTCCTTTATCAAAGGTATACATTCCCCACAGTGAGGCGGAATGGCTTGGTGTGCGGGCTGGCATTTTGCCTAATTCAGCCAGTGTTTTGGTTTCACGCACTTTCCCTTTGGTGTAGGTATAGGCAGCAATCAGGTTGATATTGTCGTTAATCTCACTGTTTAACTGCGTTTCGATCCCCTGAGATTGCACTTCACCAATTGGGACGTTGTAGGCCAGCGCCTGGTCGTATTGGCTGATATTTTTCTGGCGTAAATCGTACAATGCAGTCGTCAACAAGGTGCTGCTGCCCGGTATCTGGTATTTGAGGCCAAGCTCAACTTGACGCGCGGTAACCGGGTCCAATGCCCCAGTTCCCGGCGCGCCTTTGGCGGTGCTAGGTTCAAATGAAGTACTGTAGCTGATATACGGCGAGATACCGGAATCAAAGGCATACAACACACCAGCACGGCCGGTAAAGGCATGGTCGTCTTGTTGATCCTGAGTAGCGGTTTTGCGGCTTAGTGTTTTTAACTGTGACCAGTCATAGCGCCCGGATAAGAGGAAATTCCACTTATCCAGTTCAATTTGATCTTGTAAATAGACCCCCACCTGATCGAGTTTGGTCAGATCACTGCTATTGAGTGACAAGTCACCCTCTTTAATATTCAGGCCATAGACAGGTGATACCCAATCCAGATTGTATTTTGTCTGCACGGTGCCCATAAAGAACTGACTATCAATACGGCTACGTTTGTAATCCAGCCCAGTCAGCACCGTATGGTTTAACTGCCCGGTCCAGAAATCAGCTTGCAGTTGGTTATCAACGGCAAACTCAGCCATGGTCTGGCGCTCGATTTGCGGGCGACGAGTCATGGTGCGGTTATCTGGCAGCAAATTCATAAAGACCAGATACTTGTAGTCTTGCTTGTTATAGCTGTAGCGCAGGTTCTGGCGGAATTTAAAGGTGTCATTGATATAATGTTCAAGAGCATAGCCGACAGAGGTCTGCTCGCGTTCAGACTGATCAAATGACGGATCGCTAACGTTAAAATCGTAAGGTATATGGCCGTATGCAGTACCAAACACGGTTCCAGTGGCTGGCAAGAAGTTACGTGAACCGGCTTTGGGTTCTTTCTGATAACTGGTCAGTAAGGTGAAGGTGGTGTCTTCGTTCGGGATAAAGGTTAGTGCCGGGGCGAGAGCAAAACGCTCCTGTTTAAAGCTATTTACGGCATCATCTTGTGTTCTGCCAAGCCCGTTCAAACGATAGAGTACTTTACCTTCATCATCCAACACGCCACCGAAGTCGAATGCTGCTTCAGCCAGGCTATTATTGCCTGCACCCACCTGCACTTTATGAATACTTTCCGCTGTTGGGCGTTTACTGACCATATTGATCAGGCCGCCGGGGTTCACTTGGCCGTAAAGCACTGATGCTGGGCCGCGGATGACTTCAATTCGTTCCAGCAACCAGGGGTCTATCTGGCCTCCACGGCGTGCACCACCTAATGAGTTGTAGCTTAAGCCATCGAGAAAACGCGGGGCATAGCCAAAACCACGAATGATCACTTCGTCATTCATATTCGAGCCGCCACGGTATTCCGGCACGACACCGGCGGTATAGCGCAGGGCCTGTGCCACAGAAGCCGCCCCTTGATCTTGCATTTGCTGGCGGGTAATAACTGAAACTGATTGTGGGGTGCGGATCAGTGGTGTGTCAGTTTTAGTCGCGGTGGCGCTGTTTTTAGCGACGAAACCATCATCTTGTTGGCCGCTGCCCGGTTTGGCGACAACCACTAATTTATCTTCTTTAGCCGCAGTGGCCGCTAATGCGTTGAGTGACGGTATTAGTATCAAGGTGGTGGTGAATAATAAGGTCTTTGCTGTGCAGCCTGCGCGAAATGGCAATGTTGTTGGTATCTTCTTGCCAGAAATATCAAACATGATTTATCCCTACCTGGAAGTACAATAATGGAAAGTATTTAAACCTCATACGTCAGGTTCTTGATGCCAACCGGGCTTTATTTGCCTCTATTTAGCTTGGTTGTTACAAAAAAACGTTATATTCCAATCCAATAACCGTCGCATAGCACATCGCCCATATCTAAATTACGATGATAGGCTGGCACACTGGAGAGAATGCTTACTATTTTATTGCAAATAATAATACTTCTCAATATTATTTGTGTTTAGGTAATAACCTTATAT
>NZ_JAZGQE010000166.1:0-10469 GCF_048593885.1 Yersinia sp. 1252 StPb PI
CTGTTCCCTGAGCATTATTATTCCTCATAATTTAAATGATTTACTTTGCTATCGACTCATGCACCGGAAGCATGTTACTGACATCGATAATATTTAAAATAAGCACGTTCTTAAAAAGAACTAAGGATTTTATATATTACTCTGCGGGATATATGATTTTTAAATCTATGAGGATAAAGTTCCCATATTCTTCGGGTATTATTACCTCAAAGAATATGGGAATAGCGTCTTACTTACAACACACCTTGGGCCAGCATTGCGTCTGCCACTTTAACAAAGGCTGCAATATTCGCGCCGTGTACATAGTGGGTTTGCTTGCCTTCGCCACCGTATTCAACACAAGATTGATGAATATCGAGCATGATGTGATGCAAACGGACATCAACTTTCTCTGCCTTCCAGCTCAGGCGGGCCGCGTTCTGCGCCATTTCCAGACCTGATGTGGCAACACCACCGGCATTGGCGGCTTTACCCGGTGCAAACAGCACCCCTGCATCAAGGAAAGCATCAGTTGCCTGAATAGTCGTAGGCATATTAGCGCCTTCGGCAACGGCTTTAACCCCGTTGGCAATCAGTTGACGTGCCGCTGGCAGGTCCAGTTCGTTCTGCGTCGCACATGGCAGCGCGATATCAACCGGTACACTCCATGGCTGCTGATCGGCTAAATAGACCAGATTACGTTCACGGGCATAATCTTCAATACGACCATAACGATTGTTCTTAATCTCAGCCAGATGAGCCAGTTTTTCTGGGGTAAAGCCTGTTTCATCAACCACCGTACCACCTGAGTCAGAAGCGGTAATCACTTTGGCACCCAGCTCCATGGCTTTTTCAATAGTGTATTGTGCGACGTTTCCGGCACCGGAAACCGAGACTTTTCGACCTTCAAAACCTAAGCCGTGACGTTTTAACATGGCGTCGGTGAAATAGACCAAGCCATAACCGGTGGCTTCCGGACGAATCAGACTACCGCCGAAGGAGAGACCTTTGCCGGTGAAGACACAAGCGGTGTTATTCGACAGTTTTTTCATCATGCCAGACATAAACGCCACTTCACGGCCACCAACACCAATATCACCCGCCGGAACATCGGTATCCGGGCCGAGATGACGATACAGTTCCATCATCAGTGCCTGGCAAAAACGCATCACTTCAGCCTGACTTTTTCCTTTAGGATTAAAATCAGAACCGCCTTTGCCGCCCCCCATAGGCAGGGTTGTCAGGGCATTTTTAAAGGTCTGTTCAAAACCAAGGAACTTCAGAATCGATAAGTTTACTGATGGGTGGAAACGCATCCCGCCCTTATAAGGACCAATCGCCGAGTTAAACTGAACACGCCAGGCGCGGTTAACCTGAACTTTACCTTGGTCATCAGTCCAGGCAACGCGGAATTGAATAACACGTTCTGGCTCAACTAAGCGCTCCAGTAGGCTTTGTTCACGGTAATGTGGGTTTTGCTCCAGAAAGGGCCAAAGTGACGTGAAGACTTCACGTACTGCTTGGAGATATTCTGGTTGGTTGGCATCACGTTGTTGTAAAGATTCTAAAAACGACTCCAGAGAGGTTAAACCATTCATCACTAATAATTCCTTGTACCAATTAAGACTCTCCCTACACCTTTTTGCGAACTATTATTATTATCCAAATAGTGAGGAGACGATGTTGTGCATCTTCGACTATATCACTGGTTTATATTCATACAGCAAGGGATTTTGACAAAAACTTAGCAGGGTTATCAATGAGTGGCTATCGGGGCTTGGCGGGGGTTGTTGATTAAAAACGCCCGCAAAAGGCGGGCGTTAAAGCTAAACAGGATGACTCTCGCGAAACTTATTCGTCTTCGGCGTCGTCATCGCGCAGTGGCACGATAAGCATATCGACATGTACGGTATTGATCAGTTGGCGTGCTGAAGACATCAATTTGCTCCAGAAATCCTGATGATGGCCGCATAATACCAAGTCCATATCATATTTCTTAATGGCATCAACCAGTACCTGGCCCAAATCGCCGCTACCGCTGAGGGTTTGCTCAATTGGGTAGCCCGCATTTTGCGAAAGCTCAGTTAATGCATTATGGGTTTCTTCAGAGATACGTTTTTGCATATCGCCAAGATTAACGTCGATCAGACCGGTATAGAGGTCTGAGTAGTTAACATCAACATGGATCAGGGAAACTTTGGCATTGTACGGTCTGGCCATGGAGACCGCCTTTTCCACCAATACCTTACTTTCTGGAGATAGGTCAACCGCAATCAGAATGTGTTTGTAAGCCATAAGTAAACTCCTTCCATAATGTTAATTAATGGGTAAGCAAACATTCAACCTGTTGAACGGGTGCTAACACGGTATCTGCATACTATCATTATGACCCCTAACTGAAGTGTTTCACGGATCACAACGCACTGTTTTGATGATGATCACTAAAGCATTCGTATGTCATTTTGCACCAAATTGCACCAATAAGTGATGAGATTCGCCGGTTAATTGCCTTGGCGCACGGTGAGAATACTTGAATTTAAAGCAGATCATTATCTTAAGTATAGCGCTGATAAATCATCATGATTAACGGAATTTCATATTTGTGATGCAAATATAATTTACAAAAAACAGCGGCCAAATTTATCTAATTCAGTTAAGAAAGATTAATATTTAAGCTGAATTTGTATGGATTCTGAGCATTTATCCGTGGCAGATATTCGATATAAGTTAATGCTAATCGATACTTAACAAATGCCTAAATAGGCTTAATTTAGAGATTATCAGGCTATTTTCCATTTCATTTCCTACACTGATAAAGGGAGTCCTACACGTTCGGATACTGTGTCGAACGAACAACGTATCGAGCATAGTCAGAAAGCGGACGATAGGGGGTGTTTTTTGAGGCCCTGGGGGTGTTTGTATCGGCTAGAGTGAGCGATGGCACAGAGGTTCAGGTGATTGAGCCAATGTGTGAGATATCGCTGGGAGGATAATTATGATCAGTACCGTCGCGCTTTTTTGGGCTTTATGTGTGGTATGTGTGATTAATATGGCACGTTATTATTCATCTCTGCGTGCTTTGTTAGTGGTATTACGTGGCTGCGACCCGTTGCTGTATCAATATGTTGATGGTGGTGGCTTTTTTACCTCCCACGGTCAGCCGAGCAAACAAATTAGATTAGTGGGTTACATCTTCGCCCAACGTTATCTTGATCACCACGATCCTGAGTTTATTCGCCGCTGTGAGAGGCTACGTGGGCAATTTATACTGACCAGTGCATTATGTGGATTGGTAGTGGTCAGTCTGGTGGGTTTAATGTTGTGGTATTAGTATGAATTATTGGCAGAGAAGCATTTAAAAAGGCGACCTGATAAGGCCGCCTTTTTTATTTACCATAACCGTTCAATATGCTTACTGCCCGGTCTTATCACCGTGCCAGGTTGAGGCGCACTATGATAGTAATACGTTTCGCTGGGTTTAAATGAATCTTAGAGCCACCCAGTACAACCCACCGGAAAGAAGAATAGATATTGGTAAGGTTAATACCCACGCCAACATAATGTTCTTCACCGTTTTACTCTGAACACCACCGCCATCAACCAACATGGTCCCGGCAACTGCTGAAGAGAGTACTTGCGTTGTCGATACTGGCATACCGGTATAACTCGCAATACCGATGGAAACCGCCGCAGTCATCTGGGCAGAAACCCCTTGCGCGTAAGTCATGCCTTTCTTACCAATTTTCTCACCGATGGTGACTGCCACACGTTTCCAGCCAATCATGGTACCCAAAGAGAGGGCCAGAGCGACGGCAACGATGATCCAGGTCGGTGCATATTCCACAGTTTCCAACAAATCTGTACGCAGATTATTGAGGAAACGGCGGTCTTCAGCACTGGTTTCAGGCAGCTTGGCAACAGTCCCTGCGGTTTCGGCAACACACATCAGCAAGCGACGCATATGGCTGCGTTGATCAACCGTCAGGTCGTCATAGCTTTGCAGATTAGCCAGCAACGTTTGAGCATGATCAATGGCAATCATGGCGCGTGAGCTATCACAATGGAACTGTGCCGGTGTATTCGGCAATGTTTCTGGTGCAGGTACCAGCGGTTTCAGCGCGACAGCATGAGGTAACACCTCAACATGTTGCTGATAATATTGTTGCAGATGGGTCACTGCATCGCGGGTGCGGGCAATATCATAACCGGTTGCATTCATATTCACGACGAACCCAGCCGGAGCCACGCCGATTAATACCAGCATGATCAAGCCAATCCCTTTCTGACCATCGTTAGCGCCATGAGAGAAACTCACACCGATAGCCGATAGAATCAGCGCAGTACGGGTCCAGAAGGGCGGTTTACGTTTACCGTCTTTCTTTTCACGTTCAGCAGGTGTCAGGTGAATACGTTGCTGTTTCTTGGACCCGTTCCAGTAACGACGTAGCAGGAACACCATCAAACCGGCAATAACCAGACCCACAATCGGGGATAAGATTAATGACAGGAAGATTTGAATCATCTTAGGAACGTTCAGTGCATCTACAACAGATGTACTGGTCATTAATGCATTGGTTAAACCAATACCGATGATTGCACCAATTAGCGTATGAGAGCTGGAAGCCGGGATACCGAAATACCAAGTGCCCAAATTCCAGATAATCGCCGCCAGTAGCATAGAGAAGACCATAGCCAACCCATGCGCCGAACTGACGTTTAACAGCAGATCAGTAGGCAATAAGTGAACGATAGCATAAGCCACGCTCAAACCGCCCAGCATCACGCCGAGGAAGTTAAACACCCCTGCCATCACAACAGCAACCTGTGAACGCATGGCACGGGTATAGATTACGGTCGCGACCGCATTGGCTGTATCATGAAAACCATTGATGGCTTCGTAAAACAGCACGAACAACAAAGCAAGAACTAACATTAGGCCGGTATGGAAATCCAGGCCAGCGAAAAGATGTAGCATAAGCGTTACGCCAGTTTGTGGACATGAACGCGGCGCATTATCAGTGACAATGGGGGGTGGGGAAAAGGAAAATATGACCTTTTTTTGACATGACCGCAGACGAATTCGTCTTATTGAACAACATATGCATGTTATATCAGCAAGTTACTTAGTTTTACCGTATGAGACATTTTCTTACTATGGCGATATTCCTGCGAGCGACTTACAATCTCCCGCCGCCAATTTGTCGGTTGAATGCGCTAAATAATATAATAATCAGCCAAAAGCGGGCAATTTTGCAGCGATGATGATTTTACTCAGTGAGGCCCAGTGTGGAACAGTTTGATGTGGTAGTGATAGGTGCAGGTGCTGCGGGGCTATTTTGTGCCGCTCAGGCCGGACAAGCCGGATGTCGGGTGTTGTTGGTCGATAACGGCAAAAAGGCTGGGCGCAAGATACTGATGTCTGGTGGTGGCCGCTGTAATTTTACCAATCTCTTTGCAGAGCCTGCCGCGTATCTGTCACAGAATCCTCACTTCTGTAAATCTGCCTTGGCACGTTATACCCAATGGGATTTCATCGATCTGATGAATCGCTATGGCATTGCCTGGCATGAGAAAGCGCTAGGGCAGTTGTTCTGTGATGACTCTGCTCAGCAGGTGGTTGAACTATTACTGAAAGAGTGTGAGCTGGGGCAAGTCACGATTCGGTTGCGTAGCGATGTTTTGTCGATTGAAAAAAGCGACACCGGGTTCGTATTACAAATTAATGATTTGGAAGTGAGCACTAACTCACTTGTCGTCGCCTCTGGCGGACTCTCTATGCCCGGACTTGGTGCTTCACCGTTCGGCTATAAGCTGGCAGAACAGTTTGGCTTGAAAGTCCTCCCTACCCGTGCGGCGTTAGTCCCGTTCACCTTGCACAAACCGCTGCTGGAGCACCTGCAAACATTATCTGGGGTTTCCGTGCCTGCGGTGGTCACCGCCGAAAATGGCGTTAGCTTCCGTGAGAGTATTTTGTTTACTCACCGTGGGCTTTCTGGTCCAGCAATTTTACAACTTTCAAGTTATTGGCAGGCTGGTGAGTATGTGAGCATTAACTTACTTCCTGATACTGATTTAGACGATTTTCTAAACAGTGAGCGAAAAAACCACCCTAATCAGACACTAAAAAATACTCTGGCTCAACGGTTACCTAAGCGGCTGGTGGAGTGCCTTCAGACCTTGGAGCAACTGCCAGACGTTACCCTGAAGCAATTAAACGCGCCGCAGCAGGCCGCGTTAGTCGCCAATCTTCAACAATGGCGAGTGCAGCCCAATGGCACCGAAGGTTACCGTACTGCTGAGGTCACTCTTGGTGGTGTTGACACCCAAGAGCTCTCCTCTAAGACAATGGAGGCCCATAAAGTGCCTGGAATGTACTTTATTGGCGAGGTTGTTGATGTCACTGGCTGGTTGGGTGGCTATAACTTTCAATGGGCCTGGAGCTCTGCCTGGGCCTGTGCGCAGGCATTGGCGGTTATGCGGAAACAATAAAGTCTGTTCAGTGACGCTAAAATTCGAATAGACTCGCTTTTAATGACATTAAAATTTGTTTCTTAGCTTTATATCAATAAGTTGGATTTATTTTCCACCATGCTAATTTGACGTGGCTAGAACGCTGATTGCAGTATTAAAGACAATATTAATTGTTTGTAGTTAGGGTTTATGGTTAGGAAGTTGGTGTAATAAGGATCACTTCAAGTGATCCTTAACTGATTGGCATTACGCCCAATGGGGGTGTTTTTTATTGTTCCCCCCCTATATTCCCGAACAAAACTCGGAAAGGTCTACCCCGGCACAGATTAACGCCTAAATCCTCCCTCGGCCGAATCTTTTAAAAGACAATAAAACATTTAGAAAGTACCTTGATTAAGGTGCTCATTATTCTGCGTTATCTATCATGAGTATCATTAATAACATCATGATAAGAATCGTTATTCACTTCTGGAGAGATTTATGAAGGCGCTTTTACTGAAACAGTTACCACGGTGTAAAGCATTACTGGCTCTGATGGTTGTTGGAGCCTGCGCTCTGCCTCTTGGCTTCCCGACGATCAGTATGGCTGCCGCACCCACGCAGCAACAGACGCAGGTTCCCGGCTACTATCGTATGGCATTAGGTGATTTTGAAGTCACAGCCATCTATGACGGTTATGTAAAGCTGGGTACCAATCTGCTGAAGGATATCAATGAGAAAGATATTCAGACGCTGCTGTCCAGCATGTTTCTTGATAGCACCAACGGGGTACAGACTGCGGTAAATGCCTTCTTGATCAATACCGGTACCAACCTAGTCTTAGTTGATGCCGGCACCGCACAATGTTTCGGGCCGACACTGGGTGCTGTGGTCGATAATATTCGTGCTGCGGGTTATCAGCCTGAGCAAATTGATACTGTATTGCTGACCCATCTACATCCCGATCATGCCTGTGGTATTAACAATCAGGGTAAAGCCGCATTCCCTAATGCTACGGTGTATGTGTCAAAAGGGGATGCCGATTTCTGGCTGAATAAAGACGTCGCCAGTAAAGCTACGCCAGAACTGCGCCCAATGTTTGAAAAATCAATGGAATCGGTTGCCCCTTATGCGGCAAACAATAAATTAAAAATTTACACTGCTGGTGACACCTTATTACCAGGCGTCAAAGTGGTGCCAACGCCGGGCCATACCCCGGGGCACACTTCATATCTTTTCACCTCAAAAGGCGACAACTTGCTGGTGTGGGGCGATATTGTACACAGTCATTCCATCCAATTTGCGCGCCCGAATGTCTCTTTAGAATTTGATACGGATAGCAAACAGGCAGTGGTCACGCGCAAAGCTATCTTTGCCACCGCCGCTAAAGACAAGCTGTGGGTGGCGGGCGCTCATCTTCCGTTCCCTGGTTTGGGCCATGTCCGGGCAAATAAAGTTGGCTACACTTGGGTGCCGATAGAATACAGCCCGATGATTGAGAAGAAATAAGGTAATAACACTAAACTGACCATAGTGAAATCTATGGTCAGTCCTATTTTATCCGATCTATCATGGAGTTAGCGCGGCATGACTATCAACGCAATGCCTGAAGAATATTATAGGCAGCTTGCACACGAACAGGATTAGGGTAATTCTTGTTAGCTAACATCACTATGCCAATATTTTCCTCTGGGATGAAGACAATATAGGCTCCAAAGCCATTGGTAGCACCGGTCTTATGCACCCAGGATGCCCGTGTTGCTGGGTGTGCTGGCAGCAATTCCTCAACTTTACGCGGTTTCAACGCGATATCATTGCCACTGTCGGCGATGACCTCCTGTGGGTTGATAGGCCAGTTATACATTTCCCATCCCAACCCCTGGAACATCTCCCCCGCCTGGAAATAGCGAGACTGAGCCGCGATGATGGCTTTCTTTAACTTATCGTTTTCGGCAGGTAGGCTGTCTGGGTCCATATTGGCCTGCATATATCTCACCATATCTTTCGTGGTGGTTTTCACCCCATAAGCTTCCTCACCCAGCATGCCCAATGTAACGCGTACTGGCTGACCATCCTTATATCCCCATGCATAGCTTGACTGCATCGATTCAGGGACGGTGATAAAAGTATGTGTCAGTTTTAAGGGCTGGAATACATACTTTTTCATGTAGTTTTCGAAGGTTAATTGGCTTTTTTTCACCGCCAACGCCCCGAATAAACCAATACTGGCATTGGAGTAATTGCGCATCACTCCAGGTGCCCATTGTGGCTGCCATTGCTGATAATATTGCCATAATGATTTTTGGTCTGTAACCGAATCGGGCAGTTGAAGAGGTAGCCCCCCCGCAGTGTAGGTTGCCAGATGCAGCATTTTCACATCTTGCCACTGACTACCCGTTAGTTCAGGAGCGTATTCCGTCACTGGATCATTAAGGTTCATAATGCCGGTTTGCATGGCATATTCCCCGGCTATTCCGGTAAAGGTCTTACTTACTGAACCGAGTTCAAACAACGTATTCTCAGTGACTGGGATATCTGCTTTTATATCCGCTACGCCATAGTTAAAAAACTGTGGCTTTCCGTCATAAAATACAGCGACGGCCATGCCGGGAATATTCTGTTGTTCGATCAACGGCTTAAGGGTGTTATTGACGATAGTCGCAACCTGTTGCTCCGTAAGTATGGTTTGTGCCGAGGTATAAAATGGCGAAGTTGCGATAGCGGTAAAGACCAAGGTATTGATTACAGACTTTTTCAACATTAGAAAATCTTCCTTAGATTGATAAACAACAAGCAGTGTGTCTCCTTCTGCGTCGCTGATTTTGCGATGATTGACTATGGATAACAATCGATTATATTTAGTGTTTGATAATAGAAAATCTAACAGATAATCCTATGGTACGCAGTTATATTCCCCTAAATTCACTTCGCGCCTTCGAAGCCGCAGCCAGACAGTTAAGTTTTACTAAGGCTGCTATCGAATTAAACGTTACCCATGCAGCAATAAGCCAGCAGGTCAAAGCGCTGGAACAACGCCTCAATTGCCGTCTGTTTATTCGTATTTCACGCGGATTAGTGTTAACAACCGAAGGTGAGAATCTCCTACCGATCCTTAATGATTCCTTTGATCGTATCGCTGACACGCTAGACCGTTTTTCCGCTGGGGTAATGCGTGAGAAAGTCAGAGTAGGTGTGGTTGGGACCTTTGCAACCGGCTATCTCCTGCCGCGCCTGAGGGATTTTCAACAACGTTATCCACATGTGGATGTTTCACTTTCAACGCATAACAACCGTGTTGATGTGGTGGCTGAAGGGCTGGATTATGCTATTCGCTATGGCAATGGTGCCTGGCATGATACTGAGTCGCAATTTTTATGCGATGCGCCACTTGCTCCTCTGTGTGCTCCCTCGTTAGCGGGATGTTTACACCATCCTGATGACCTGCAAAAATTTACGCTGCTTCGTTCCTATCGTCGCGATGAGTGGTCGGCATGGTTTAGTGCGGCTGGAGGATGTGTCCCTTCACCTTCGCAGCAAATAATAGTGTTCGATTCGTCGGTGAGCATGCTGGAAGCGGCGCAGGCAGAGATAGGCATTGCGCTGGCTCCACCGTCCATGTTTACGCATCTGTTACTCAGAGAACGCATTATCCAGCCCTTTAGCACCACGATTAGCCTGGGCGGGTACTGGTTAACCCGGCTACAATCGCGCACAGAAACTGCCGCGATGCGGGATTTTTCTCTGTGGTTATTATCTGAGATGAAATCTGAACTCAGCCTTGGCAGACCACTAATTTAGCAACCACTGATTCTATTCAGAAACCAGTATACTAACGCTACATTTTGGCAGCGAAGAATATAGGTTTCTGTTATTTCCTCCCTCTAGCACAAATTTCCCTCAGTATTTGTGCCGAATTCAGTATGAATAATAAATAGACGATAACATGGCTGATATATAGAAAATTGCCACGGATAAAATACATGCATGACGGATAAAATTCCCACCTTAATGATGAGTAATAAAGGTGGGCATTTTACTTT
>NZ_JAZGQE010000167.1:0-10450 GCF_048593885.1 Yersinia sp. 1252 StPb PI
TGCGATGTGTTAAACCACGATTAACACCGTACAAGATTTTTTTCGGGCCGGGATAGCATTAATTTAATAAATTTTCGTCTGCAAGATATGGCTTAAATTTGAGATAAAAAAAAGCCGCTGCCATTATTTAATGGCAGCGGCCTGTTTCACGCAGAGTTAAACGCCGCTAATAACGCAGCGGCGTCAAAGACAAAAGGGACACTTAGCCCGCAACTGCGATACGTTTCATATCGGTCATATAGCCACGCAGTTTGTGGCCTACGGCTTCAATTGGGTGGTTACGAATGGCTTCATTCACATCACGCAGTTGCGCGTTATCAACCGCAGTACCGGCAACGCTCTTACCCAAATCCCCTGCTTGCAGTGAATCCATGAATTTGCCTTTCAGCAACGGAACCGCCGCGTTCGCGAACAGGTAGTTACCGTATTCAGCCGTATCAGAAATAACCACGTTCATTTCATACAAGCGCTTACGAGCGATGGTATTGGCGATCAATGGTAACTCATGCAGTGATTCATAATATGCAGACTCTTCGATGATACCGGAGTCAACCATAGTTTCGAATGCCAGCTCAACGCCCGCTTTCACCATGGCAATCATCAATACACCGTGGTCAAAGTATTCTTGTTCGGAGATTTTACCTTCAAACTGTGGCGCATTCTCGAATGCTGTTCTGCCGGTCTCTTCACGCCAGTTCAGCAATTTAACATCGTCTTGCGCCCAGTCAGCCATCATGCCGCTAGAGAAAGCACCAGAAATGATGTCATCCATATGCTTTTGGAACAGCGGAGCCATGATTTCTTTCAACTGTTCAGACAGCGCATAAGCACGCAGTTTAGCCGGATTGGACAGACGGTCCATCATCAGCGTAATCCCGCCTTGTTTCAGCGCTTCGGTAATGGTTTCCCAACCGAACTGAATCAGTTTCTCAGCATAAGCCGCGTCAGTACCTTCAGAAACCAGCTTATCGAAACACAGCAATGAACCAGCCTGCAACATACCACACAGGATAGTCTGCTCACCCATCAGGTCAGATTTTACTTCCGCAACGAAAGAGGACTCCAACACACCCGCGCGATGGCCACCGGTTGCTGCCGCCCAAGCCTTGGCAATCGCCATGCCTTCGCCTTTAGGATCGTTTTCCGGGTGAACCGCGATCAGCGTCGGCACACCAAAACCACGTTTGTATTCTTCACGAACTTCAGTGCCAGGGCATTTCGGCGCTACCATCACCACAGTGATGTCTTTACGAACTTGCTCACCCACTTCAACGATATTGAAGCCATGAGAGTAACCCAGTGCTGCACCATCTTTCATCAGTGGCTGAACTGCCTGAACCACTGCGGTGTGCTGTTTGTCTGGTGTCAGGTTAACCACCAAATCAGCCTGTGGGATCAACTCTTCGTAAGTACCTACTTTGAAGCCATTTTCAGTCGCTTTACGCCATGAAGCACGCTTCTCAGCAATCGCTTCTTTACGCAGAGCGTAAGCCACGTCCAGGCCAGAGTCACGCATGTTCAAGCCTTGGTTCAAGCCTTGTGCGCCACAGCCGACGATCACCACTTTTTTACCTTTCAGGTAGCTTGCTTCATCGGCAAATTCGTCACGTGCCATAAAGCGACACTTACCTAATTGCGCCAACTGCTGACGCAGGTTCAATGTGTTGAAATAGTTAGCCATGGTATTACTCCGTTCGGGTTCTGTTTTGTGGGTGCAGCTATTTATTTTGGTTACTGCAAACGAATATTGTGTTTGTGTAGCTAATGTTGTGTGTTGCTGTTTTTCACATCCCCTGTCTGGGCCGGGGATTATCTTGGATTCACTATATGACAGGAAACACATTGCTGAAATTGATATATTAACAATGTGACGTTGCAAATTCTGCAATACAGTTTATTTCTTATGCAATACAATAGCTCTTCTCACCTAAGAGGCTGTCTGTTATGGATTTACGTGACCTGAAATTGTTTCTGCATTTGGCTGAAAGCCGCCACTTTGGCCGCACGGCTAAAGCGACACACGTCAGTCCATCCACCCTGTCGCGCCAGATCCAGCGGCTGGAAGAGACGCTCGGACAGCCCCTGTTTTTACGTGACAACCGCACGGTGCAACTGACCGATGCTGGTACACAGCTCAAGGCTTTTGCTCAACAGACATTGCTACAGTACCAGCAACTGCGCCATGCACTAGGCCAGCATGGGCCATCGCTCAGTGGTGAACTGCGGCTATTTTGTTCGGTCACCGCCGCTTATAGCCATTTGCCCCCCATTCTGGATCGCTTTCGCGCACGCCATCCGTTGGTTGAAATCAAACTCACTACCGGTGATGCCGCCGATGCGGTGGATAAAGTGCAATCGAATGAGGCTGATCTCGGTATTGCGGGTCGCCCTGAAGTGCTCCCCACCAGCATTGCCTTTACCCAGATTGGCGAGATTCCACTGGTTCTGATTGCACCAGCACTGCCTTGCGCAGTGCGTTCACAGGTTTCGGTGGAACAGCCCGATTGGGCCACGGTCCCCTTTATTTTGCCTGAGCATGGCCCATCACGAAAACGCATTGATTTGTGGTTCCGCCGTCAACGCATCAGTAACCCATTGATTTATGCTACGGTTTCCGGCCATGAGGCGATTGTATCAATGGTAGCATTGGGCTGCGGTGTGGCACTGATCCCATCGGTAGTGGTGGATAACAGCCCGGAACCGGTGCGCAACCGCATTTCCTTGCTGGATGATATCTCGTTGGTCGAGCCATTTGAACTGGGGGTTTGTGTACCCAAAAAACGGCTCAATGAGCCGTTAATCGAAGCATTTTGGGGGCTGCTGTAGTTTACAATCGAGAAGAGTAATTCATGACGGGAACAAGATTCCTTGGCCCCAGAGTTAAAGGATTACCCATAGTCGCCCCCACAGGAGCAGGAGTGCTCTCTTTGGTAGGGAAACTGTTTATCGAATCTGTCAGTCGGCAGATATCGCTTTGCAAATTGTTGGTACTGTTTACGTTGGGATAGGTATTAATCACGTTATAAATGGTTCCACCAGCAGCATCAAATATCTGTTCAGCGCGGCGAGTTATATTATTTTTAGCATCGAAGCTTTGTTCTATTACCAAGGTTTCTCCCAATTGAACCGCTTTTTTAACCGAATCATAGCTAAAGCTTTCAACGACCCTCTTAGTCATATTATTCTTCAAATCAAAGTGCTCGATAGCCTGATTCATCGTATTGGTAGCTGCATCAAAGGTTTTCACTTCAACCATCTTATTGCTTGCAGCATCAATGTGTTCTTTTGTTACAATTTGCCTAATGATCTCCCCTTTGCGACGCGTTGTTTCAATTGTTGTCGCCCCATCGGGCATTGAATAAGACTGAATTGAGTGTTGCAGGGGATTAAAACGACTACTTAGCGGCGTAGGGGGTATGTAGTCAGGTGCCGATGGCTTAATTGATGCCTTAATCAAGGCTAATGTTTCACTCATATAAAAACTCCATATATTATTCAAACCATGAAAAAAAATAATCATTCAACAACGTGGTTATTAACTGCGATATTATTCATCTCAATTAATAAATCCACAGATGATATTACGCTGCACTAATACTGAATTTCATTTGGAATGCTTATTTTTGAGAATATATAAGAAGATTAAATATAACTAAGTAGAAATAAAAAACTCAGCACTTATTAGCCCTGAGTTTTATTGTTATTGATAGGTATTCACCGCCACTTCATCCAGCCAAAACTTAACCCGCCAAAAAGAACTTAAACGCCGGGTTGTTGGTTTCATCATGGCAATCATAGCCCAAAGCGGCCAGGTGCTCTTCAAATTGCGGCTCAGAATCTGACAACTCAAACCCTGCCAATACCCGGCCAAAATCAGTGCCATGGCTACGATAGTGGAACAAAGAGATATTCCAGTGCGTACCTAATGTATGCAAGAACTTCAGCAATGCGCCCGGTGATTCAGGGAATTCAAAGCTGTACAGCCGCTCACGCAATGGTTTGGAAGGTCGGCCACCCACCATATAACGCACATGCAGTTTGGCCATCTCGTCGTCAGATAGGTCCACCACCTGATAATCTTTTGCCTGTAGCTCAGCCAATATCTCTGCCCGCTCGGCATAGCCGCGCGTCAAACGTACCCCTACGAAAATGCAGGCATTATCGGCATCCGCATAACGGTAGTTGAATTCAGTGACCGAACGCCCCCCCAGCAACTCGCAGAAACGCAGAAAACTGCCTTTTTTCTCGGGGATAGTCACGGCCAGCAAAGCTTCGCGCTGCTCGCCCAGCTCACAACGTTCTGACACATAGCGCAGACCGTGGAAGTTCACGTTAGCCCCGGACAGCACATGGGCCAGACGTTCGCCTTTGATATTATGCTGCTGGACATACTTTTTCAGGCCCGCCAGCGCCAAAGCACCAGAAGGTTCGGCGATGGCACGCACATCTTCAAATAAATCTTTTACTGCCGCACAGATAGCATCACTGTCGACGGTGATCACCTCGTCCAAATACTCCTGGCACAGGCGGAATGGCTCATCGCCAATACGTTTGACGGCGACACCCTCGGCAAATAACCCAACACGGGCCAGGTCAACCGGCTTGCCCGCATCCAGTGCGGCGCGTAAACAAGCTGAGTCTTCCGCTTCAACCCCGATCACTTTAATCTGTGGCATCAGTTGCTTGATAAGCACCGCCACACCGGCCACCAGCCCACCCCCACCGACCGGGACAAAAACCCGATCAAGGTGTGCGTCTTGCTGGAGTAACTCCATCGCCAGCGTCCCCTGCCCGGCGATAACGGCCGGATGGTCAAACGGCGGAACAAAGGTATAACCCTGCTGCTGGGATAACTCGATAGCTTTGCCTTTGGCTTCATCGAAATTGGCACCGAACAGCAGCACCTCACCACCAAAACCGCGCACGGCATCCACTTTGATGTCAGCGGTTGCTACCGGCATCACGATAAGTGCCTTGATACCCAGCTTACTGGCTGAGAGCGCGACACCTTGCGCATGATTACCGGCAGAGGCTGTTATCACACCACAGGCTTTCTGCTCTTCTGTCAGACCCGCCAGCATCGCATAAGCACCACGCAGCTTAAAACTGTGCACTGGCTGGCGGTCTTCACGTTTAACCAAAATGGTATTAGCCAGGCGGGAAGAGATTTTTTCCATCACTTGCAACGGGGTGACTTGTGCCACCTCATACACCGGCGCGCGCAATATCGCCCGCAGATATTCTGCCCCGCAAGGGGCAGCAGATAAGGGTTGTGATACCGCCATGGGTATTAGCCTCCCAGCTTACTTTTGTCGCGCACAGCACCTTTGTCGGCGCTGGTTGCCAGCAGAGCATAAGCGCGCAGTGCATAAGAAACCTGACGTTCGCGGGCTTTAGGCGACCAGGCAGCATCGCCACGGGCTTCTTCAGTTTCACGACGAGCGGTCAGCTCAGATTCGCTCACATCCAACACAATGCCACGGTTCGGGATATCGATATCAATGAAATCGCCATCCTGCACCAGACCAATCAGGCCGCCACTGGCCGCTTCTGGTGAAACATGACCAATCGACAAACCAGACGTCCCGCCGGAGAAACGGCCATCAGTCAGCAAAGCACAGCTCTTGCCTAATCCCATGGATTTCAAATAGGTGGTCGGATAGAGCATTTCCTGCATCCCCGGCCCGCCTTTTGGCCCTTCGTAACGGATAACGACCACGTCACCCGCCACAACTTTACCGCCGAGAATCGCTGCTACCGCATCATCCTGACTCTCATACACTTTTGCCGGGCCACGGAAGGTCAGGCTCTCTTTATCCACACCGGCGGTTTTAACAATACAACCGTTCGCGGCGATATTGCCGTACAGCACAGCTAAACCGCCGTCTTGGCTGTAAGCATGTTCGCGAGTACGGATACAACCCTCTTCACGGTCAGTATCCAGTGATGGGAAGCGGCAATCCTGCGAGAAGGCTTTAGTGGTACGAATACCCGCCGGGCCTGCGGCGTACATCTGCTTGACCCCTTCGTCACCGGTCAGCATCACGTCATAGGTTTCCAGCGTATCGGTCAGATTCAGCCCCAACACATTACGCACCTCGCGGTTAAGCAAGCCAGCCCTGTCCAGTTCGCCTAAAATACCCATAACCCCACCCGCACGGTGCACGTCTTCCATATGATATTTCTGCGTGCTCGGCGCAACTTTACACAAATGAGGCACCTGGCGAGATAAACGGTCGATATCGCTAATATCGAAATCAACCTCCCCTTCCTGCGCTGCGGCCAGTAAGTGCAGTACGGTGTTGGTCGAGCCACCCATCGCGATATCCAGCGTCATGGCGTTTTCAAATGCGGCTTTGTTCGCGATACTGCGCGGCAAGGCACTAACATCATCCTGTTCGTAATAACGTTTAGTCAGCTCAACAATGTGCTTACCAGCATCGAGGAACAGTTGTTTACGATCAGCATGGGTCGCCAACAGTGAACCGTTACCTGGCAGCGCCAGACCCAGCGCCTCATTCAAGCAGTTCATCGAGTTGGCAGTAAACATCCCCGAGCAGGAACCACAGGTCGGGCAAGCAGAGCGTTCAATCTGCTCACTGTCGGCATCACTGACATTCGGGTTTGCGCCCTGGATCATGGCATCCACCAGATCCAGTTTGATGATTTTATCGGACAGCTTGGTTTTACCCGCTTCCATCGGGCCGCCGGACACAAAGATCACCGGAATATTCAAACGCAGAGACGCCATCAGCATCCCTGGGGTAATTTTGTCGCAGTTAGAGATACACACCATGGCATCCGCGCAATGGGCGTTAACCATGTATTCTACGGAGTCGGCAATCAATTCACGTGAAGGCAGTGAATAGAGCATGCCGCCGTGGCCCATCGCGATCCCATCATCCACCGCAATAGTGTTGAACTCTTTAGCCACGCCGCCAGACGCTTCAATTTGCTCCGCTACCAGCTTGCCTAAGTCGCGCAAATGAACGTGGCCCGGTACAAACTGGGTAAATGAGTTAACCACTGCAATAATCGGTTTGCCGAAGTCATCATCGGTCATACCGGTGGCGCGCCACAGTGCACGAGCGCCGGCCATATTGCGGCCATGAGTGGTGGTATGGGAACGGTACTTAGGCATTGTCTCTTCACTCCAATGTATTCTGTGTTGCAGGTGGCGAACGAACCACCTGCTGATTCTGTCTGTCAGTTTTTATTGATTATTGATTGATTGGATCCAGCCAACCGTACTTATCTTCAGTTTCACCGGTGAACAGGCCAAAGAACGCTTGTTGGATCTTGGTGGTAACCGGGCCACGTTTACCAATACCGACCTGAATACCATCTACGCTGCGTACCGGGGTAATTTCTGCCGCAGTACCTGACATAAAGACTTCATCCGCCAAATAGAGAGATTCACGTGACAACACTTGCTCACGCACTTCCAGACCCATATCTTTCGCCAGTTTGATAATCGCATCACGAGTGATACCCGGCAGGGCTGAAGAGGTAAACGGCGGCGTGAACAGGATGCCATCTTTTACTTCAAACAGGTTTTCACCCGCACCTTCAGACAAGAAGCCATGAATATCCAGCGCAATCCCTTCCTGATAGCCGTGACGGCGTGCTTCGCTGCCCACCAGCAAGGAGGACAGGTAGTTACCACCGGCTTTCGCCGCAGTTGGAATGGTATTGGGTGCCACACGGTTCCATGAGGACACCATGGCATCAATGCCTTGCTCCAACGCTTCCGCACCCAGATAAGCACCCCATGGGAACGCGGCGATTATCACATCTGTTTTATAGCCATCTGGCGGGTTCACACCCATGCCGACATCACCAATAAACACTAACGGGCGGATATACGCGCTGGTCAGATTGTTTTTACGCAATGTCGCACGGCAGGCTTCCATCAGCTCATCAACCGACTGGGAAACCGGCATACGATAAATTTTAGCTGAGTCATGTAAACGCTGCATATGTTCGCGGTGACGGAAAACTACCGGACCTTTGTGGGAGTCGTAGCAACGGACACCTTCGAAGACTGACGTGCCGTAGTGTAACGCGTGAGACATCACGTGAACTTTAGCCTCTGCCCACGGAACCATGTCACCGTTAAACCAAATAAAATCAGCTTTCTTCGTCATTCTTTTCTTTCCTTGTGGCGCATCAGGCGCGTATCTGTAATGTATTAGGTTGTAGGATCTCGACGCAGGCGACATCCATAAGCTTACTTAACTGAGAAGACAGTAAATCGACAGGTCGCCCGCTGGCAACGGTCAATTCAATATTAATATTCTCAGCATTAATCATTGGCGACATATTCATAGCACAAACCTGGAAGCCACGGTGCCGCACAACCCGCAATACACGCTCTAACATTTCAGGGCGGAAGCGGGCTTGGATAGAGATTTGATGTTGGATAGAGGATTGATGGTGCATCATGAGATTTTCTCCAGCATGGTTTCATTACCTGCGCCTGGCGGCACTAACGGCCAAACGTTTTCGAGTTCGTCGATGGAAACCTGGAGCAGATAAGGGCCTTCGCTGTTAAACAGCGCATCCAGAGCGGCGTCGACTTGGTCTTTGCGGGTGATACGTTGGCCGGGGATATTAAACGCACTGGCCAGTGTGATGAAATCGGGGTTATCAGAAAGATTGGTTTCGCTATAACGTCCATCAAAAAACAGTTGCTGCCACTGTCGAACCATACCCAATCGCTGGTTATCTAATAATACGATTTTCAGCGGTAACTGTTTTCGTTTTATCGTGCCCAACTCCTGAACATTCATCATAAACGAACCGTCACCGGAGATACAGATAACCATGTCATCAGGGCGAGCCATTTGTGCGCCAACCGCGGCCGGCACACCAAACCCCATCGTGCCCAAACCGCTGGAGGTGATGAAATTCTCAGGCCGGGTAAAGTTCATATGCTGCGCCGTCCACATCTGGTGCTGGCCCACATCGGTAGTCACTACCGCTTGCGGTGCTTTGCGCTCAGATATCTGCTTCAGTAACAACGGAGCATAAATTGCCTGGCCAGGGTGATCGTAGCGCCAGCTATGCTGGTGTTTCAATGCCATGACCTCATCACGCCACGGCTGGATATCCAACGGTTGCTGTAATGCGGGCAGCAATACTTTCAAATCGCCCTGCAACGCGACATGCGCCTGACGCAATTTACCCAATTCAGCCGGGTCGATATCCATATGGATAACTTTTGCTTTTGCGGCGAATGTATTCAGCTTGCCGGTAACACGGTCATCAAACCGCGCACCAACCGCTATCAGTAAATCGCAATCCTGCACCGCAAAGTTTGCGGCTTTAGTGCCATGCATCCCCAGCATCCCCAGATAGCACGGGTGATTAGTATCCGGCGCACCTAAGCCCTTCAGAGTGGCAACCGCAGGAATACCCGTTACCTCGATAAAAGCACGTAAAGCAGGAACGGCCTGTGCCATGCCAACCCCGCCACCGACATACAACATCGGTTTTTGCGCGGTTGCCAGCATATCCCAGGCTTGTTGTAACTCGGCGGCAGAATCAACAAGATGCTCTTCAACTGGCATCAGGTGCGGAGTTAAATCACCCACAGCTAACTGAATATCCTTCGGAATATCGATTAAAACCGGTCCAGGGCGGCCACTGGTAGCAATGGCAAACGCCTCCGCCATGATACCAGGCAACGCCTCTAATGATTCAACCAGAAAACTGTGTTTAGTACAGGCAAGTGACAAGCCCAATACGTCAATCTCCTGAAAAGCATCAGTACCGATTAAAGCAGACCCCACCTGACCGGTGATAGCAATGACCGGCACAGAATCCAGCAATGCATCAGCCAAACCGGTGATCAGATTAGTGGCTCCAGGGCCAGAAGTGGCAATACACACCCCGACTTTACCGGTTGCACGGGCATAGCCAATGGCAGCAATCGCAGCACCTTGCTCATGGCGGCAGAGCAAATGCTCGACACCACCATCATACAAAGCATCGTAGACAGGCATTATTGCCCCACCCGGATAGCCGAATACCGTATCAACACCCTGCGCACGCAACGCTTGAACCACCCACTGAGCACCATTCATAGTTATTTCCCCGACCTTTTGCGGGAGGCACAGGATTTTATTCTGTTGTGCATTTTATGTTCCTCGCGTCTTTAACGTACCAATAAAAAAACCCCCGGACCTTTCGGTGCGGGGGTTCTCTTGAGATTAAGGCTTGATTTTTATGCCTTTATTCGTCCAAGTGCAGCCCCGCACGGTGGGATAATAATCACCACCACGCTAATTAGGACTAGGTTAATCACTTGGACAATCGCTTTCATAATTAGGTTGTTCATCTGTCAGTGTCGAACGAATACCTACAGAGTTATCACAGTTATTGGTTATCTGACAATATTTATTTAAATTATTATTCTGTGAGCCGCTACACGATATGACACAAATAT
>NZ_JAZGQE010000168.1:0-10311 GCF_048593885.1 Yersinia sp. 1252 StPb PI
ATTTATCTTAATTACTCATTTTTACGCACAACTCACACTTTGCATAAAAAACCGTTTGCCATACTCGCAGTGTTTTGTAGGCAAAACGTTATTAATATCAAAGTTCATTGATAAATTGAAAGCCCACCTTCTTTTTCACAATGGCGGAAGGTTGGCTGATCACATCCGATACCAGTGCGCGTTTCCCTTTTTTGGCCAAATAGTCGGCTAATGCTCTGATAGCTGCGGTACCTGCGCCTCTGATAGTGCCTTCAGCCATTGGATAAAGCACGTAAGCTGGGTCAGTCAATGAACCGGCAACACCAACATCAAACTCATTAATATCCACTGCCAGCGTGATGCTAATGACCACCCCTGATAAACGAACAATCACATAGATATAATCATCGCGGGCCGTTCTTAGCCAACTCTGCACCACGCCACTCACCAGACTCGAGGCGGAAATAACCGCATCCATCCCTTTATACACATTGGGATTATCAATACTTTCAATATCCGTCTCGGTTTTCAAGGTGTGCCAGGCCCGACTGTAAACTCGTTCCCATTCTTCGATATACGGGAGGATATTGTCCCTGGCAGCCAGCGAGTTTTCGGTAACGCCGCTAATGATTTCAATATCAAAATGCATTTCAGGCTGTTCTAGCCATTGATTGTGTTGCCGTCTTCTGGGGATGGTTTCGACAAACTGGAAATTTTGCAGTGCCAACTCATAGCGTCCTTGAGGTAGTATCTGTGCTACTTGTGGTATTTCGGCGTTAGAATCCAGAACATTACGATATAAATAATCGGCATAGCTGAGCTGTGAAAAATCAAATGCTGTTTTTAACATTATCGCATTATCAATATTATTAGCGACATAGAGCTGGACACTTTCAATAAACCGCGCATCGGTCACTGTGTCTGATGCCGCATAGCCGGTATCGCCTACGCTGATAATCCGCTCAATAACCCGACCAAAATTTTCGGCGTTCCAACTGTCAAGACTGCCACCAAAGAGCATGGTAAAGTCAGTCAAAATACTCAATGTCCAATCAATACAAGGGGGAATAAGCTGGCGGCGAAAACGTAGATGAGGCAGCACTTCATCTTTCATTGAAACTTTACAGGCCAGCGCACTGGCCGGTACCGTCAATGATTTCCCGTTCATATCAGAATTAATTTGAGTCAATATGCCAACCGCCTCAGTTGGCAGCGGTGCCAAGAACACGTCAGCAGACAACGCTTCATTCGTCATTAATTTAGGGAGGGGCTTCGAAGAGCCGGATACTTGCAATATCTTATTGTTACCGCCACTGAAAAAATCATAAATATTGGTGACAAACCGGTCTACCTGATTACACCGCCCTTGGACAACATAATTATAAATATTAAGCAGGGGAAGTAACCAGCAAGCGCTTTTCCCAAGAAAACTGCGCCCTGCTCGACTTTGATTTTTTTCAGCCGTCAGCACTATTTTATTTATAATTAATGGTTCAGTTTTACTGTTATTATTAATGAAGAATTTAACATCCGTTTTATCTGCATCGAATAAATAGGTGATCAATGGATAGTAATCGACTGCCTGTTCGCCAATAGATTCCATAAATTGAACTTCGAAATAACCACCATAAAATGTCGATAACATTGATAATGTATCGCTTTCATCGCTCAATTTGAATATAGCGCTATTATTACTGCTTTCATGAATAAAAAAAAGCTCACGGTCCATTATCTTAAATATACCACCATCGACTATTCCTACAGAATAATTATTTTTACTATCCAAATGAAAACTGACCAAGGTTTGTTTTGAACCTATTCGTTCGTCACCCCAATAGTCACCGAAAGTGTATTGTATCGGGATGATCATCTTATCTTTTACAACACAATATTGGTCGCAAATAAAATATTCTTGCTGAGAAACCTGAATGCTACTAATATCATAATCCATACCTATTTTTTGCAAGTCAAAAGCTGAATAATCATCAGTCAGAATAAAGTAATCGCCGCTAAAATTATCATTTTTATAAACTGTCACTTGGGTATTTTGTGGTAGTTTGATCGAACTAATTTGATCATTAAGTGGGTTTAAAATATGTGATTGTTTCCTACGGCGATCTGTATTATTGAAAAGGTCAATGTATTCGCTACCAGATAGGCAAATTGATTCACCTAAAAAGTTATCTTTCTCATAGAAACAGGCAGCACTTCTAACTCTAAAGGAACTAATTTCATTATTTAAATCAGCCCAACTGCGGGAGGAGAGTAAATCGACATCATCTCTAAATGTTAATGCCTTGCCTGAGAAATTATTATTTTCATAAACCGTAACAATCATACCCGATGGAACAAAAATAGATGATATCTTGTCATTCCATTCCTCCTTAAGATCACCAACTTCTTGTCCCTGGCTGGCACAAATTGATTTACCCAGATAGCCACTATCAGCAAAGAAACACACTTTTGTCTGTTGAGCAGAAACGTTTGCAGTTAATATTAGCGTGAAAAATATAATAAAGTAATTATGGTTCATATAATAATCCCCAGTAATAAATGACAGTGTCAAAAATCGTGATGTGATTACTTTATCTAGCTAATAAAAGCATTGATATCATTTTATTTATCACAGGGATGTTATTTAAATAACAAATACAAAAACCAATTAGCCATTGTTATTAATTAGTTTTATCAATATTACTATTCCATACGGAAAATTATATTACCCACCTGGCCACTTTCATCCAATACATTAAGCTGATAACCGCCCGGCACAGATAAGTTTTGTACCCATGATTGATTATTCTCGGTCACCGCTACTTGCTCACCATTGAGGAACCACCAATGTTGGCCTCTCCCGCCTTGCGCCACCAGGCGCAGATCAAGGCTATTATGACCAGGTAAACGCTTAACGACAGCACCATCACGTATACCTAAAATCAGCAATGGCGCAGCACTGCCTTCCCCTTGCGGTGGACATTGCTGGCTTGCTGCGGGTAACCGTTGATTACGCCGTTCAGCCAGTGGCAACCATGGCTCCAGTGGCAGTGGCCACAAGGCCACTTGCGTTGGCTTGGCTCCTAAGCAATCCGCGGCAACCCGCTCGCCTTGCTGATTTAGCCAGATACTGAGTTGACTACCCTGCATATTTTCCTGGCCGGGTGCGGTCAGTGTGGGCGGTACCGTGCCATCGAGCACCCAGCTTTGACGCCGCTGTCGACAGTTACTATCACCAACCGCTAGCGGTTGCCCACCCGGCCAACAAATCTCTTCCCGACTGACTGACGATGGCCTCGGATCTGACGGTAAGCTGCGAATGCTTTGCTGCAATCCTGCCATCAACACGTTATTGACCTGATTAAGTATCGGTATTGCGGTGGCATAACCAAACTGCCCGGCAACCGGAGTGCCATCTGGACGCCCCACCCACACGCCTATTGTATAACGCGCATTGATGCCAATAGCCCAAGCATCACGATAGCCGTAGCTGGTACCCGTCTTCCATGCCAGTGGTACGCTGGCTGGCAGAATATCATCCGGTAACGGTCTGGCTTCACCGGCCATAATACGCCGGATAATCCATGCCGCTCCCGGTGAGAATAGTCGCCGTTCTTGTATTTGTTGCTGCGGTTCAAAACGCAATGTTGCTGCCATTCCGCCACGGGCGAAAGCGCTATACGCGGCAACCAATTGATCCAACCGTGAACCGGTTCCGCCTAAAATGACCGCCAGACTGGGTTCACTGTGAGAGGGGAAACGTAAGTTCAGACCACCATTGCGTAAATTGGCGGTAAAACGTTTTGGGCCATAGGCTTCAAGTAATTGAACCGCCGGTAAATTCAGCGAACGCACCAGAGCTTCACTGGCACTGACCGGCCCATGGAATCCGGTATCAAAATTGCCAGGCCGGTAATCACCAAAGCGGCGTGGCACGTCCTGAAGCAAAGATTCAGCATGGATCAGGCCGTCATCCAGTGCCATGGCATACAGGAAAGGTTTGAGTGTCGACCCTGGTGAGCGCCATGCACTGACCATATCCACATGACCAAAGCGGCTGTTGTCCTGAAAATCCACCGACCCAAGATAAGCGCGCACCTTCATCGTGGTATGGTCAACCACCAGCAAGCCTAGCGAGGTTTTCTCAGGTAATTGGTGACGCCAACTCGCCGCCATATCTTCCAATTGGCGCTGTAATCCGGTATCAAGCGTGGTGTGGATCACTTCGCGCTGATTACCACTGGTTAAACGGCGAGCTAGCAAAGGAGCCAATTGTGGCATCTGACGCGGTGCCAGCCAGACCTCTTCTTGTTTAATATCAGCCACATCCTTTGCTGTCCAAACCTGATAATCCGCCAGTCGGGTTAACACTTTGTCTCGAGCAGCCTTTGCCCGTAGAGGATAGCGATCGGGACGTAGCCGACTAGGGGCTTGCGGTAATGCTGCCAGCAATGCGGCTTCTGCCGCGGTTAATTGAGAGGGCGGCTTAGCTAAATAGGTCCAACTGGCAGCGCCAATCCCTTGTAGGGTGCCGCCAAATGGAGCGCGATTAAGGTAGATCTCGAGAATTTGAACTTTGGAAAAATGCCATTCCAACTGAAAAGTACGCCAGACTTGACGCAATTTGCCAGCTAACGTGCGCGGATGTGGGTCGATCAAGCGGGCAACCTGCATAGATAGCGTGCTGCCACCTGAAAGTATCTTACCAGCGCGCAAATCCTGCCATGCGGCACGAGCTAGCGCCAATGGGTTTACCCCGGGATGAGAGTAAAACCAGCGGTCTTCAAAAGTGAGCAGTGCTTGCAGATAATACGGCGAAACCTGACTCAACGTCACCGGATAACGCCATACGCCGTCAGCATCGGCAAAACGCCATAACGGTGTGCCATCTTCGCCTACCACGACCCGCGCGACCTGGACCTCGGCCAGAGGCAATGGCCAAAGTCTATCTGCCAGCCAAAGAGTGGCCGGAAACAACACCAGGATAAGCGCCAACGCCCAGCCCATACGCCGATAGCGGGAATAGATATTTTTGCGCATGAATCGTATTACTTCCCCTGACAACTGTTTCGCCGCTCAGGGGAAGTGAGTATTCACTTAACGATTTCAAGCTGCACTGGAGTACTCCCCAGCGCACGCCAATCGGGTACATACATCGATTCTACTTGTGGTGCAGGCACTTGGTAGAGGCCTGGTGTCACCGCCCGCGCCAGGTAGAGCAACGTGGTGTGACGGTAACCATCGACATTGACGGCAGCGACATAACGATCATCACGAAACTCTTGATGTTTGATATCCGATTGCTGCATATCCTGTAATAGCTCAGTCACGCTGCTGGCACTCTCTCCCAAACTGGCGCTGCTATCGCCCAGATTCTGGTTTTCCAGTTCCAGACCAGCAGGCAGCAAATCAACCACCAGCGCATCCGGTACCCGCCTATCGGCCCAAACATCCAGATGCACCAAGACTAACTGACCACTTTTCAGTTGTGATAACTGCAACGGATTGCCATCTAGCCCAATGTAGCTACGAGTGATATGCAAATTATTACTGAATGGTGCAGGGGTTTGCTGCGGATATCCCACCACAGCAACGCGGCTATACAATGGCGTATCACCCCGATTTTGCAGTTGCATCCCCGCGGCCAGTTGTGATGCTGACCAGTTTTGGTTTAACGCGGTGCTTTGGGTCAGCGTCACGCTATCCGCAATTGGCTCAGCTTGTGGCGCAATAGCAACCTGCCACGGTGTTTCAGCGCCATTCATCAAGGTGCGCCCCGCAAGAAATATAGCATTGCTCTCCTGCGTTGACAGATAGTTGCGGCTGGTCAAGGCATCAGACAGGGCCAGCAGACGACTATCACGTGCTTGCGGCAGTAGATTGTTGTCAGTTAACAGCGCCAGAATAAGAGCATCATCGCGTATCGGGCTACCGTAATCTTCCAGCCAGTAATCTTTGTCACTGCGTGTGGTATTTAGCCCCTGAGTGATGGCTTCTTTGGCACGCGGCATGTCGCCCATCAATTTCAATGCCACACCCAACTGCACCAGTGGTAAGCCAGAACGCGCTTCACTGTTACGGCTATATAACTGCCGTAATGCACCGAGCGAAGCCTGCTGCTGCTGCGCCAATACCAGCCCCGCATAGGCTTGCACCGCAAAACGGGTATGCTTGGTTTGCTCGCTGTAGCGAATTTCAACCTGATTAGGATCCTGTAAATAACGCTGTAAGCGGGTATTCGCCGCCGTCAGTGCCGCCGCAGGCACGCTGTAGCCTTGTTGGCTGGCACGGTAGAGGAAGTCAGTGGCATAGGCGGTGAGCCAGAACTCTTCCGGGCTGTCGTTGCTCCACAAACCAAAGCCGCCGTTGTAGCGCTGCATACTGAGCAGATGCTCAATCCCGACATCAATCGTCTGTCGCCGTTTTTCATCGCTATCGGCCTTGATACCCAGCGCAGTCAACTGTGCATGGTTGCTGTACAGTGAGGGATACAGTCCACTGACTGTCTGCTCCAGACAGCCATAAGGATAGGCGTACAACTCGCTGATATAACGTGCCAAGTTGAGAGGTGGGCGGCTGGTTATCAGCAGTTGACCTTGCAATGTTTCAGCACTCAATCCCGCCGTAGCCTGCGCGGGCAGGCTCCAGCTTTCACCACTGCGCAGCACATTAGCGAAATGGCGCGTTTGGGCCGGATAGGCTGGCCGCACGCCGATTTTCCAATGATGCTGGTAATCTGGCAGTTCTTCATTTGGTAGTACCATGCCACTGATCGTCAGACCAAGATCACCTTGCCCAAACCCGTTCAGCGCCCGAACCGGGATCAGTACCGTTTTACGCTCACCATTCGCCAGCGTAACTGACTGAGCTTGCGTGCCATTTAGCGCCAGTAAATCACTGGCGGCCAATTTCAGCGCTAAGGTTTGCGCCTGACCAGATAAATTACTTAAGTCCAAAGCCAGTTGGGTACTGTCGCCACCGGCGAGAAAACGTGGCGCTGCCAGTTGCGCAATCAATGGTGCTGCCACCACCACTTTCGATTCTGCTTTGCCGAAGTCTTCATCACTCCAGGCTTGGGCCATTAAACGTAACTCACCGTTAAAGTCTGGAATCGCCAGCTCAACGGTGCCTTCACCCTGCGCGTTTAATGTCACCGGTTGGGCTTGCTGCGCTACAATAGTCACTTCGGTAATGGGTTTCTTGCCCCCGCGGGACAGCGCATCTTCCTCATCGCCATCACCACCAAAACGCAAGCTGGCTAAGCGCCCTTGCCCTTCTATCAATTGCCCATAAACATCATAGCGATCGGCGCTGTAGCGCTTACGGCCAAAAAAGGCGTCGTACGGATCTGGCGTGACGTAATCCGTAATATTCAAGATCCCGCTGTCAACGGCTGACAGCAAAACTTGCACTTTTTCCGGCAACGGCGCGCCGCTCCGGCTGGCCTTCACTTTTACCGTTAAAGTTTGATTGGGCCGGATACGCTCGGGGGCATCCAATTGCAATGCCAACTTGCGGGTTTCATCCACCAACGGCAGATGCAATAAACCAATCGCCCGTTTTGGCGTCGCCTGTTGTGATTTATCACCCGGGCGAATCACTGTGGCACTGAGATACAGGTCATGCCGATTCCACTCTTTGTTAATCGGCACGTCGACCTCCGCGCCACCCGCAGGAATAGTCACTTCCTGCCACCACAGCGGGCCGTCACTGGATTCCACCAGCAGATAACCATTACCCGCCGTTGGCGCTTCAATATGTAACTTCACTTTTTCGCCCGGGCGGTAAGCGGGTTTATCCAACGTTAATTTGACCTGATCAGGACGCACCGCACCACTGCCAGCGGTGTTATCCTGCCAACTGTAACCGGCCCAGAAGCGAGAACTGCTCACCAGCGAGTTATCCTGATTACTGACCTCAATTCGATATGCGCCCCACTCCACTGGGAAACTGACTTTAGCACTCCCATTGGCGGCGATATTCACGCTTTGCTCCGCCAGAGTCAGATCTTTTTTATCAAACAGCGACTGCCAGCCATCACTTTCTGACCACTGCCAGTAGTAATCACGCCGCTCACGTACCAACTTAACTTTAATGCCATTGGCGGCCAGCTTTTCGCCGCTGGCATTCGCATAGATAATTTCAAAATCAGCCTGCGTATCTTGATCCACCATCGCCTGTGATTTATGGCTGTCACTGCGGTAATCATAAACCTGCTGTTTATTGAATAGCGGGCGAATACCCGCCAGCGCATCAGCAGGCCACACCGCTTGCTCAGCACGGCGTGTGACTGGCCGCCCACCCGACTCCAACAAGCTGGCCTGTAATATCAATTTCAGCGGCGATTGGGCATGCTGCCAACTGTTATCCACCGCAACATTCGTCTGCCCCTGGTTATCTAAGGTGGTATCAAACTCATCTAAGGTGCGGGAGAGGTTCTCTTCGATAATCGAACCAAATTCAAAACCGGGCAGCGTGGCAACAGCTTCACGTAGTGGGCGCAGGAATAATTGGCCTTGCAGACGGTTGCCCGAGGCCGGGGCACCATATAAGTAACGGCCAGTGACGGCAAAGCTGGCTTCACTGTCTGTGGCGATCGGTTCTTTACTGGTAGCAATATCGAGCGCCATACGCTCTGGTAGAAAATCCTCTACCTTGAATTTGTACAATCGTGGCTGGTTATCACCCAAATTCAGGCGCAGTGACCACTCGCCAGTTGGGCCACCTTCAGGTATGGCATATTGGTATTGATACAGGCCATCCTGTGGTTGCCAGGTAAAGCTGCGCACCACTTGATTATCCGGTTTGAGGATATCGACTTTAACGGGTTGGGTTGTTAGGGGTTTACCGTCGGCATCGCGCAGTAACCCATTAACAATTAAGGTTTCACCTGGCCGATACAAGTCGCGCGGGCCAAAGACAAAGAACTGCTTCTGGAAACCCTCAGGACCAGCAATATCAAACTCGGCCAGATCCAACGCGGGTGCATTAAGGTCGATCAGACTGGTCTGCCCATTTTGCGCGGCAAGCAGCAGTTTGGCGTTAGCGTTTTTTTCCAACTGCGCATGGCCCTTGCCGTCGGTTTCGGCCTGAGTCAACACCTGGCCTTTATCATCCAACAGTTGCAGTGACACGCCTTGCAATGCCGCACCACCGGCTAATGCCTGAGTGAACACATCCATCTGGTTATGGTAGCTATGTAGCGAAACACCGATATCACTTAGGGTAAATAAGGTGGCAGCATTGGTATAGCTGTAGTGACCGGCTTGCTGCATGACGGCCAGATAGACGCCGGATTCTTGTAACGGCTTGATATCGGCTAAGGGCAATAACAGCTTTTCACGGGTATTAACCGCAGGATTGAGATCAAAACGGCCGGTATAGACTAAATCAGCCATTTTCAGCAGTTCGTCCGATTCCCAGTTAGAGAGCGCACTGCGGTTCTGCCAGTTAGCGAGGAAGTTAGCCAGGCTGCTTTGCTTAATGCGAAAAAAGTTAACATCGACGTTATCAACATTGAGCGCCATCACCGGCAAGCCCTGCGCCAGTTTGCCCGGCAGCAAAGAGCCTTTGCTGGCAAAACCGACACTCGGTTTAATATCACGCGTGGTGATTTGTTGCTGTTGTTGTGCACCCAGTTGCGCGCCACCTACCCCTTGCAGCGTGCTGTCGACAGTCAACAACAATTTACGCTCCGGTTTGAGGTGGCGTAAACGCAGCTCCATTAGATTATCGGATAGCTCCCAGGCACCGTCGATGTTGCCACTGACGGTATCAACCAGATGCACCTGCGCGGCGAAATCCTGATTTGGATTCAGTGGCTGCGAGAAGGTCAGTACCATGGCACTGGCCCCGTCAAGTTGCAGTTCAGAGGCATCCAGCAAGGTAAGCGGCTGACCCGCATGGCGTTTTGCCAGTGCCGCCAGCGCCACCGTATCTTGGGGTTTACTCGCCGGTGTTTTGCCCGCCGAGGTACTGGTTTGAGTCGCAGGCGGTGTGACCACACCTTTATTATTGCTGTCATCACAGGCGGCTAATAACAACGCCGCAGCGACCACTATAGTCGTTCGATACCCTTTAATTCCTGACATTAACCGACGCAAACCATTGTGATTCATATCTTGCTCCCTGGCTGATAGCAAGATTATAGCATCGGTATGAAAGGGAATATAGGGAGGGAAGAATCAAGTGATTATCTTCATAAAAAAATGCGTATTGGCTCGCATTTATATCTATTTTTCTAAACAACACACCCCAAAAACCTATTTAATATTTTTTTAATAAAAATTAAATAATTCAACCCACCAATGATCCACAAGGCGCAACTTAAAATAAAAA
>NZ_JAZGQE010000169.1:0-10233 GCF_048593885.1 Yersinia sp. 1252 StPb PI
AGTATAAAATAATGTTTAGTTTTCTTCGAAATGGCTTTTTTAGCACACTAGCCTAATATCCCCGGCCAGATAATAACAATCAACGAACCTGCCAATGTTAATAGTACGTTGGCTATGGCATAAGTCCCGGCGTAACCCAGTGCCGGGATGTTACTGCGGGCAGTATCGCTGATGATGTCCATGGCCGGTGCGCAAGTGCGAGCACCCATAATGGCACCAAAAAGCAGAGCACGGTTCATGCGTAATACATAAGCGCCAAAGAGAAAGCAGATGACAACCGGGACCAGACTCACGATTAGGCCAGAGATAAGCATCTGCCCACCGACCGCGCCCAAGCTGCTATTAATACCGCCACCCGCACTTAATCCGACGCCAGCCATAAAGACCATTAACCCGAACTCTTTCACCATATTCAACGCACCTTGCGGGATATAGCCAAAAGTAGGGTGGTTAGCACGTAAAAATCCGAGCATGATGCCAGCCATTAACAGGCCGGCCGCATTACCAATGCCGAAACTGAAATTACTGAATTGGAAGGTAATTAAACCAATCATCAATCCGAGAATAAAGAAGGCACAGAAAGCCAGCAGGTCGGTGACCTGACTGTGAATAGAGATAAAGCCAATTTTTTCTGCCACGCTTTTAACGCGCCGTGCATCACCGCTGACTTGCAGTACGTCGCCTTTATTCAATACTACGTTGTCATCAATCGGCATTTCAATTTGGCTGCGGATCACCCGGTTTAGGAAACAGCCGTGGTCAGTCAATTTTAAGTGGCTGAGTCGCTTTCCAACAGCATTGCTATTTTTAACCACAATTTCTTCGGTAACAATGCGCATGTCCAGCAGGTCACGGTCGAAAACTTCTTTACCGTTACGAAAACTGGGATCAAGACGGGAGTGAGCGTCAGGGTAACCGACCAGTGAAATCTCGTCTCCCACTTGCAACACCGCATCACCATCTGGGTTGGCTAAAATACCATTGCGGCGAATGCGCTCAATATAACAACCCGTTTGGCGGTAAATACCTAATTCACGTAGATTTTTACCATCTGCCCACGCCACCAGTTCCGGGCCAACCCGGTAGGCGCGAATGACAGGCAAATAGACCTTACGCTGGCTATCGGTATCCAGACCGCGCTCACGAGCAATCTGCTGAGCACTGGTCGGTAAGTCCTGGTGTTGGAGTTTGGGCAAATAACGTGCGCCCAAAATCAGGCTCACCAGCCCGATAAGATAGGTTAGGGCGTACCCGAGGCTCAGATTATCCTGCGCGTGTTGCAACGCCGGGTTATTGGCGATGGTATGGCGTAACGTATCACCTGCACCGACCAAAACCGGTGTGGAGGTCATGGAGCCTGCCAGCATCCCGGCAGTCAGGCCAATATCCCAGCCAAATAATTTACCCAGCCCCAACGCCAGAATCATTGCGCTACTTACCATGACCAGGGCGAGCATCAGGTAGTTTTTACCGTCGCGGAAAAATATAGAGAAAAAGTTTGGACCGGCTTCAACACCGACACAAAAAATAAATAGCATAAAGCCCAGATTCAGCGCTTCAGTATTGATGGTAAAGTGCTGTTGCCCAAGCAACAGTGATACCACCAACACACCAATAGCATTACCTAATTGAATAGGGCCGAGTCGCAGTTTACCCAGGCACAACCCCAAGGCTAAAACTACGAATAACAGCAAGATGTAATTGCCGTTTAACAGATTTGCGACGTTTATATTCACGAGTATGACTTTCTATTTAGCTCGAATGACCACGATGTATACGCTCTTGGTTTAAAGGTAGAAGGAGCATGTCTTTAAACTCAGAATATTTATCGCTAAACAGCACATAAAGGCAGGCGATAGTGGGAGTTATTCTAATCTGTCTGCTGCGAGACAGCCAGTAATAAGCAGGAAGTTTGGTCTCGCTAGAAGGATATGCTTTGTTATCAATTATAGATGGGTTTATATGTTGTTTGTGGGTCGCTTCGTCTGGTTTCCTGAGGCGGTTTTTACTGTGTGGTACTTGAGCCCCAGCAATAAAAAAAGGGCGCTAAGCACCCTTTTTCGGATAAAGCCAAATAATCTTGGCGAAGAAACGCTCTGTGCGGCTGACCAGATTACTGGAACAGGCTCAGATTTTCTTTAGCGTATGCTTCAAAATCTGTGCAACCGCCAATGTGTTTCTCATCAATGAAGATTTGCGGCACGGTTTCTACCGGTTTGCCGACGGTTTTTTCCAAATCAGCTTTGGTGATACCTTCCGCATGAATATCGATGTAACGGAATTTAAAATCGTCGCGTTCAGTTTCCAGTTTTTCTGCCAGTTCTTTAGCACGGACACAGTAAGGACATCCAGGACGCCCGAAAATCACAGCAAACATGTAAAACTCCTTAATTAAATTGAGCTATCCCCGCCATTTCTCAAACAGGGGTAATCACTTCGCCAACAGCTCTTTATATCTTCAACTGTTAAATGACTTCTAGCGCATTACTCACTCTTACTGCGGTCTACTATGCCCTTTGACGCGGTGAAAAAAAAGCAGGATTTGCCTGTTAGTTTGATTAATCGTACCTATTTGCTTATCGGTACTGTTACAAGTTGTGGGGATTCAATACACTGTGTAAACGCTTATGCAGAGCCTATCGGAGGTAAAGATGCGCTCGTTAGGAGATATGCCCCGCATTGTGATTATTTCAGAAGTGCTGGGGATGCTGTTACTGGTTGTTGCCTACCTAAGTATTAATGGCTACTTGTCATTATCTGGTTCAATGGGAACACCGGCTGTCGCCATTATTATGATTTTTGTCGGGATTGGCCTGATGCTCCCTGCCGCTGCGTGTATTGTTTGGCGCGTAGCGAGTGGTTTTGGCCCACTATTAGGTAGCGCCGATAGAATATCAAGGCCGCCATCCAACAAAGAATCAGCGGCAGAACAGACCAAAAAGGATAATAAACCCGATCAGGATAATGACTGAGTCTTTATAAGGGCATTAAATTTGTCGGTATTGATCATAGCACTGTCGGTTAATATTCCGTAAGCTATGCCACTTTTCGTCTTATGAGAATCGTGAGGTAGGTAGTTATGGATTCACTCATCGTCCCGGATTTAGCCTTATTACGGCGTTGGCTGGATCAACTCGGTATCTCATTTTTTGAGTGTGACTCCTGTCAGGCGCTGCATTTGCCACATATGCAGAACTTTGAGGGCGTGTTTGATGCCAAAGTTGATTTGGTTGATAACATCATCTTGTTCTCGGCGCTGGCTGAAGTCAGGCCGACGGCCCTTATCCCGTTAGTCGCGGATCTGAGCCAAATAAATGCCAGCTCGCTGACGGTTAAAGCCTTTATCGATATTCAGGATGATAATTTGCCGAAATTGATTGTCTGCCAGTCACTGACGGTAGAAGTCGGTGTCACATTTGCTCAATTTGGCTATTTTATGCAGCAGTGTGAAGAGCAGATTTCGATGATCATTCTGGAAGCCCGTGCCAATGATTTACTGTTTATTGGCAACAGTGACGACGATGAATCGCTACAGACGGCGACGGCTTATCCGGTTATCCACTAATATCCCTTCATTAAATGTGCCGCTGATAGCGGTGGCACACTACTATTTCCCCTGTAAACCATAAGATATTCTGCTTTTTACCCTACTTTGCCAGATATTTATCGCCGTTTATGCCATTAGTGGCGCATTACATAGATAGAATGTGCATAAAAAATCGATAAAAGGCGTTTTTTACCCTAGAGTATGGTACGGATTGCCAAGTACGGTTATGCTGCTGTTTCTGCAAAGGGCATAATATTCCTCCGCCTAAACAGTGATTATTCTTACCAGGTGAATAATCACTCACCGTGCATAGTCATGCATCTGGTGCAGGTGGCAATAGCACTCGGCAGGGCAAAGGTGTTGTATCCTGGCGGATACAAATTTAGCGCACGACTTCACCCCCTATTCTGGAGGAGTTAACGGATGTTCACCCATCGTAAAAAGTGGTTATCGGGTGTTGCTGCTGGCTTGTTAATGGCCGCGTCCGTCTCAGCATCTGCTGAGGAAAAAACACTGCACGTTTACAACTGGTCCGATTATATCGCACCCGATACGCTGGCTAATTTCCAAAAGGAAACCGGCATTAAGGTTGTCTATGATGTGTTTGACTCCAACGAGGTGTTGGAAGGTAAGTTGATGGCCGGGAGTACCGGGTTTGATTTAGTGGTGCCATCAGCCAGTTTCCTTGAGCGCCAATTGTCTGCGGGTGTCTTTAAGCCGTTGGATAAAAGTAAGCTACCTAATTATAAAAATCTCGATCCTGAGTTGTTGGCGCTGGTCAGCAAACACGACCCAGAAAATAAATATGCTATTCCTTATTTGTGGGCGACAACAGGTATCGGCTATAACGTCGAGAAAGTGAAAGCTGCTCTGGGGAAAGATGCGCCAGTAAACAGTTGGGATCTAGTGCTGAAACCTGAAAATCTTGAGAAGTTGAAAAGTTGCGGTGTCTCTTTCCTGGATGCACCAAGTGAGATCTTTGCAACTGTACTCAATTACTTAGGTAAAGATCCAAACAGTATTCAGGCGACCGACTACACCGGTCCTGCTACTGAATTGTTGCTGAAACTGCGGCCGAACATCCGTTACTTCCACTCTTCACAATATATTAATGATCTGGCAAATGGTGACATCTGCGTCGCTGTCGGTTGGGCCGGTGACATCATGCAGGCGTCTAATCGGGCCAAAGAAGCGAAAAATGGCGTGAATGTGGCCTACAGCATTCCGAAGGAAGGCGCATTAGCGTTCTTTGATGTGTTTGCGATGCCATCTGATGCTAAAAATCAGGATGAAGCCTATCAGTTCCTGAATTACCTGATGCGCCCTGATGTGATTGCTAATATCAGTAATCATGTGTTCTATGCCAATGCCAACAAAGCGGCAACGCCATTGGTAAATGCAGAAGTACGTGATAATCCTGGTATTTATCCGCCAGCGGATGTGCGTGCCAAAATGTTCACGCTGAAAGTACAAGACCCGAAAATTGATCGTGTGATCACCCGGGCTTGGACAAAAGTGAAAAGTGGTAAATAACCCATTGGGGTGAATCAGTAGCTTGCGCTCAACGCGTGACTGATATCACATTGATGGAAAGTGAAATGAACGAGGGTAGGGGCAGGGAGTTTATCTTCCTGTTCCTGTTTTTTATTGTGCCGCATCTTAAATGCGGCCTGTTCTGCTTTTACGGAGAGCACGCTGAGTGAATGATGTAATTCCCCGCCCGCAGCCAAAATCCCAGAAGGTGTTTACACCCTTGTTGGAGATCCGCAACTTAACCAAATCATTTGATGGTCAGGCCGCGGTAGATGACGTCAATCTGACTATCTACAAAGGTGAGATTTTTGCGCTGTTAGGGGCTTCAGGCTGTGGTAAATCCACCCTGTTGCGGATGCTGGCCGGCTTTGAGCAGCCGACTCAGGGGCAGATAGTGCTCGATGGGCAGGACTTGTCTCATGTGCCGCCGTATCAGCGCCCGATCAATATGATGTTCCAGTCTTATGCGTTATTTCCCCATATGACGGTTGAGCAAAATATCGCGTTTGGCTTGAAACAAGACAAGTTACCTGCTGATGAGATCAAAAGCCGCGTTGCAGAGATGCTGACATTGGTGCACATGCAAGAGTTTGCTAAGCGTAAACCACATCAACTCTCTGGCGGGCAGCGTCAGCGCGTGGCTCTGGCCCGTAGCTTGGCCAAACGGCCAAAACTGCTGTTGCTGGATGAACCCATGGGGGCGTTGGATAAAAAGCTGCGTGATCGGATGCAACTGGAAGTGGTTGATATCCTGGAGCGGGTGGGGGCGACCTGTGTGATGGTTACCCATGACCAGGAAGAAGCGATGACGATGGCCGGGCGCATCGCCATTATGAACCGTGGCAAGTTTGTGCAAATTGGCGAACCGGAAGAGATTTATGAACATCCGAACAGTAGATTCAGCGCTGAATTTATCGGCTCGGTGAATGTATTTGAGGGGGTACTAAAAGAGCGGCTGGATGATGCATTGGTGATTGACAGCCCTGGTCTGCGCCATCCATTGAAAGTGGATTCTGATGCCTCGGTGGTAGACGGTGTCCCGGTATTTGTGGCTCTGCGCCCGGAAAAAGTGATGTTGTGTGAACAAGTGCCAGAAGATGGCTGCAACTTCGCGGTCGGTGAAGTGGTACACATTGCTTATCTGGGGGATTTATCCATTTATCATGTGAAGTTACACAGCGGGCAGATGCTGAGTGCACAGCTACAAAATGGTCATCGCTACCGTAAAGGGATGCCAACCTGGGGCGATGAAGTGCAATTATGTTGGGATGCTGACAGTTGCGTGGTTTTGGGTAATTAAGAGCCTTGGGGAGTTAATATCGTGATGTCTAAATCTACCCGTGGGGCAGCAGAACCACCGACCCGTACTGTCGGGCCGATTAAGGCTTTTGTCCAGCGTTACCAAATGGCGCATGGCCGTAAACTGGTTATTGCCATGCCTTATTTGTGGCTATTTCTGTTGTTTATGTTGCCGTTCCTGATTGTATTCAAAATCAGTCTGGCCGAGATGGCGCGCGCCGTACCCCCTTATACCGATCTGGTTACCTGGCTGGACGGCAAGTTGGATATCTCGCTCAATCTGGGTAACTATCTGCAACTGCTCGATGATCCGCTGTATATCGATGCTTACCTGCAATCATTGCAAGTGGCTGCGGTGTCGACGCTATGCTGCCTGATTATCGGCTATCCATTGGCTTGGGCGATTGCACACAGTAAATCATCCACTCGTAATATCTTATTGCTGTTGGTGATTTTACCGTCATGGACATCATTCCTCATTCGGGTTTATGCCTGGATGGGTATTCTGAAAAACAATGGAATCTTGAATAATTTCCTGATGTGGACCGGGATTATTGATCAACCGCTGATTATTCTGCACACCAATCTGGCGGTATACATTGGTGTGGTTTATTCCTATCTGCCATTCATGGTACTGCCAATCTATACTGCGCTGACCCGACTGGATTATTCGTTGGTGGAGGCGGCGCTGGATCTGGGGGCCAAGCCATTTAAGACCTTTATCAGTGTCATTGTGCCATTGACCAAAGGTGGCATTGTTGCCGGTTCCATGTTGGTGTTTATCCCTGCGGTGGGTGAGTTTGTTATCCCTGAACTGCTCGGTGGGCCGGACAGCATTATGATTGGTCGTATTTTGTGGCAAGAGTTCTTTAACAATCGCGATTGGCCGGTTGCCTCGGCGGTTGCGACGGTGATGTTAGTGCTGCTGATTGTGCCGATACTTTGGTTCCACAAGCATCAGAATAAAGAGATAGGAGGCCCGGTATGAATAACCTACCGGAAGTACGTTCGGTCTGGCGTCGGGTGATCCTTATTGTCGGTTATACCTTCTTGTATGCGCCGATGTTGATGCTGGTTATCTACTCATTTAACAGTTCTAAACTGGTAACCGTATGGGCGGGGTGGTCAACCCGTTGGTATACAGAGCTATTTAATGATTCAGCGATGATATCTGCCGTTGGCCTGAGTCTGACTATTGCCGCCGCCTCCGCCACGATGGCGGTGGTTCTGGGGACAATAGCCGCGGTGGTGATGGTGCGTTTTGGCCGTTTTCGCGGTTCAACCGGTTTTGCTTTCATGCTGACAGCGCCGTTGGTGATGCCCGATGTGATTACCGGTTTATCATTGCTACTGCTGTTTGTTGCTATGGGGCATGCTATCGGTTGGCCAGCAGAGCGTGGCATGTTCACCATCTGGCTGGCGCACGTCACCTTCTGTACTGCCTATGTGACGGTAGTGATAAGTTCTCGTCTGCGTGAGCTGGACCGTTCTATTGAAGAAGCCGCCATGGATTTGGGGGCCACACCGCTGAAAGTGTTCTTCGTGATTACCGTGCCGATGATTGCACCGGCATTAATCTCCGGCTGGTTATTGGCCTTTACTTTATCGCTGGACGATTTAGTGATTGCCAGCTTTGTTGCCGGCCCTGGGGCGACAACCTTGCCGATGCTGGTCTTTTCTAGTGTGCGGATGGGGGTCAATCCAGAGATTAATGCCCTTGCCACACTTATCTTGCTGGTGGTTGGGATAATCGGTTTAATCGCGTGGTGGTTTATGTCCCGTTCGGAAAAGCAGCGGTTGCGTGAATTACGAAAAGCTGCCCGTAGCTGATTGCCGTTAAAACTGTTAGGCTTCATTCTGCTTTAACGCCGCTGACCAGCGGCGTTATTGTCAGGAATAACATTAGGTTGCAGCAACCGGACTGAGGGCAGATAGGGCAACATGAGAAAACTATTTTCATCCTTAGCATTTTCATCCTCTGCAACGACGCCAGTACCGGTCCTCATCGCCGGTACTGCCATTATTGCTACCCGTATCCTCGGCGTATTATTATTGGTTGCGACTCTGGGGTGGGTGGGTACCGGCGAATTTATCAGTGAAAGTCTGCAAAGCTGGGATTTTGGCCTGATCTTCTTGGCCAGTGTGGTGCTATTGCTGTTAGACATTGTCTGCGGCGCTGCGGTGTGTTATCGCAAGAACTGGGCGCGTTGGTGCTATTTGGCGTGTCAGATTATCGCGAGTGTTTATTTGTTGATGGTGTCACTGGACTGGTTGTATTTAGATGTTTTTCGGGTTGAAGGTGATACCGGCAGCGAAATTTTACATAGCCTCCTGTTACAGAAGATCCCCGATGTGGTGATTATCGGTTTGCTGTTTTTCCCCTGGTACCGCTATTTCCCTCAGTCAAAATGAGTGTTTAGCGCGGCACAATGCTACAATTCGCCTCATCAACAGCCTCGGCTGCAAATTATTCAACTTCTCAGATTATAACGGTCAATATTAATGCATTGCGCACAGTATACGGCGGGTCGCTGTCGTTCCTGCCAGTGGCTGGATAAACCCTATCCACAACAACTGGCTGACAAACAACATCATTTGGAGAGCCTGCTAGCTGGTCACCCTGTGGCTCAGTGGTTAGTGCCGGTTTTCGGGCGTGAGAACGCTTTTCGTAATAAAGCGAAAATGGTGGTCAGTGGTAGTGTTGAACGGCCGCTATTGGGGATGTTGCATCGTGACGGTACCCCGGTCGATTTATCTGACTGTCCACTCTATCCGGCCAGTTTTGCCCCGGTCTTTACCGTGCTGAAAACGTTTATAGCCCGCGCTGGTCTCACACCCTATAACGTTGCACGTAAACGCGGCGAGCTTAAATTCCTGTTATTGACTGAAAGTACTTATAGCGGTGAGTTAATGCTGCGCTTTGTACTGCGTTCTGAAACCAAGCTGGCGCAATTACGCGCAGCACTGCCATGGTTACAGCAGCAATTGCCTCAACTGGCTGTTATCTCGGCTAATATTCAGCCAGTGCATATGGCAATCTTGGAAGGGGAGCAAGAAGTCCCGTTAACTGAACAGCAGGCGCTGCCCGAACTGTTTAATCAGGTGCCGCTGTTTATCCGGCCACAAAGTTTTTTCCAGACCAATCCTCAGGTTGCCGTCTCACTGTATGCCACGGCACGGCAATGGGTGCGGGAGCTGGAGATCAGCAGTATGTGGGATCTGTTTTGCGGAGTAGGTGGTTTTGGTTTGCATTGTGCCAGCACCGAGACACAACTCACCGGTATTGAAATCAACGCGGAAGCCATCGCCTGCGCACGTCAATCGGCGCAGCAGCTAGGATTAAAGAATGTCAGTTTTGCCGCACTGGATTCCACCCGTTTCGCCACCGCAGAAACGCAAGTGCCGCAGTTGGTCTTGGTTAATCCCCCACGGCGTGGCATGGGGGCTGAACTGTGTGACTATCTTGCTCAGATGGCACCTGAATTCATACTCTATTCAAGCTGTAATGCGCAGACAATGGCGAAAGATATCAGCCTGTTAACCGATTACCATATTGAGCGGGTGCAGTTGTTTGATATGTTTCCGCATACTGCTCATTACGAAGTCCTCATATTGCTTGCCCTGCGTCCTTGAAGCTGTAGGGTTGTTGGCTGCGTTCACTTACCCGAATCACTTACTTGAGTAAGCTCATCGGGATGCGTTCGCTTGCCGCCTACCTACAACTGCAATGACTTTGGGTATGTCCTGCGTCCTTGAAGCTGTAGGGTTGTTGGCTGTGTTCACTTACCCGAATCACTTACTTGAGTAAGCTCATCGGGATGCGTTCGCTTGCCGCCTACCTACAACTGCAATGA
>NZ_JAZGQE010000016.1:0-46613 GCF_048593885.1 Yersinia sp. 1252 StPb PI
TAAAAATACATAATGAAATCTAGTTATCCGAAGGGCTTATGAATAACCATCAAACGATCAACATGGATCTTATGAGGCAAGCGGCAGCAGCGGCTGGTGATGTATTACGGGTGCTGTCAAATGAGGATCGTTTGCTCTTACTGTGTCAATTGAGCCAGGGAGAAAAAGCGGTAGGTGAATTAGAAGCCGAATTGGGGATTCATCAACCAACGTTATCACAACAGCTTGGTGTGCTGCGTAGTGATGGGCTAGTGAACACTCGCCGCGACGGTAAGCGGATATTTTACTCAATCGCCGATAGTAAAGTTTTGGCACTGCTGGAGCTGCTCTATCAGCTTTATTGCCCACAAGAGCAGGAGGCAATATGACTATCGATTGGATTAACTTTACCCCTTACAGTGCACTGGCCGGAGGGGCAGTATTGGGCGTTGCTGTAACGCTTCTATTGTTAGCCACTGGCCGGATTGCTGGTATTAGTGGCATTTTGGGGGGCTTACTTTCGCCAAAAACAGGGGATCGCGGCTGGCGTATGGCATTCATCATTGGTTTGGTTATTTCACCTTTGGTTTATTCGCTGTTTACCGCATTACCGGCTATCCAAATTGATGCAGGTTTGCCCACTCTGATTTTAGCCGGATTGTTGGTAGGAATTGGGACACGCTATGGTGCCGGATGTACCAGTGGGCATGGCGTCTGTGGGCTAGCTCGTTTCTCGCCACGTTCACTGGTGGCGACATTGAGCTTTATGTTTACCGGCTTTATCACTGTGGGGCTGGTTCGCCATCTATTTGCTTAGGAACAGAATATGAATCTATTTTTCTCGCTGTTGGCCGGGCTGATATTTGGTTTGGGCTTGATAGTTGCAGGTATGGCCAACCCTGCCAAGGTCTTAGGTTTTCTCGACATTAGCGGCTTATGGGACCCGTCATTGGCATTGGTGATGGCAGCCGCAGTGGCTATCGCGCTACTCGGTTTTACCTGGGCCAAAAAACGTAAAGTCAGTTTGCTGGGACAACCCTTGCAATTGCCAGCCTCTAATCGTATTGATCGGCGGTTAATTGGCGGTAGCCTGTTGTTTGGCGTCGGTTGGGGATTGGCGGGGATATGCCCTGGGCCGGCACTGGTATTGCTGGGCGCAGGGATGTTCAAAGGGGGTGTTTTTGTCGCCGCGATGGTGGCGGGAATGGCAATATTTAGCCTACTAGAGCGTGTTCGTTAGATATAAAAAACCCCGCCAGGCGGGGTTTTTGCTGTTCAGCGCTTAACGGTTGAAGCTTATTTCAAGCCTGCAGCATCACGCAACAAAGCGGCTTTGTCGGTTTTTTCCCAAGGGAATTCTTCACGACCAAAGTGACCATAAGCTGCGGTTGCTTGATAGATCGGATGCAGCAGATCCAGCATCTGAATCAGGCCATAAGGGCGCAGTTCGAAGAATTCACGTACCAAGGTAATCAATTGATCCTCAGAGACCTTACCCGTGCCGAATGTTTCCACCATGATGGAAGTAGGCTCTGCCACGCCAATGGCGTATGAAACCTGAATCTCGCAACGGTCAGCCAGGCCAGCCGCAACAATATTTTTCGCTACATAACGGGCAGCATATGCTGCTGAGCGGTCAACCTTGGATGGATCTTTACCGGAGAATGCACCGCCACCATGACGAGCCATGCCGCCGTAGGTATCAACAATGATTTTACGCCCCGTCAGACCACAGTCGCCCATTGGGCCACCGATAACGAAACGGCCTGTTGGGTTGATATGATATTTGGTGGCTGCGGTGAGCCACTCAACAGGTAGAACCGGCTTGATAATCTCTTCCATCACCGCTTCTTGTAAATCTTTCAGACTGATATCTTCTGAATGCTGCGTCGACAGAACAACCGCATCAATACCGACAATCTTGCCGTTATCATACTGGAAGGTAATCTGGCTTTTTGCATCCGGGCGCAGCCATGGTAAGGTGCCATTTTTACGCACTTCAGCCTGACGCTTTACCAAACGGTGTGCATAGGTAATAGGTGCAGGCATTAAAACGTCGGTTTCGTTAGTGGCATAGCCGAACATCAGACCCTGGTCACCCGCGCCTTGTTCTAATGGGTCTGAACGGTCAACACCCTGATTAATATCAGGTGATTGCTTCCCAATCGCACTTAAAACGGCGCAAGAGTTAGCATCAAACCCCATCTCAGAATTAACATAACCGATTTCGCGCACGGTTTTACGGGTGATCTCTTCGATATCTACCCATGCGTTAGTGGTAACTTCACCGCCAACTAATACCATACCCGTTTTGACATAGGTCTCGCAGGCAACACGCGCTTTTGGGTCTTGCTCAAGAATTGCGTCCAGTACCGCATCTGAAATCTGATCAGCGATTTTGTCTGGATGCCCTTCAGAGACAGATTCCGACGTAAATAAGTGTTTAGCCATTATTTTCTTTACCTTGAATACAAGTGAAAAGTCACTGCATAGCGTTGGGTGCCAGACAACAGAAACCTACGTTTAGTTAGGTATGCTGATGCATTGATGTTTTGCAACGCCTCTTTAGGCAAAGCCTTTAGCAGTCGATCCCATTTGTACTTGAAGCTGCCAGGTTGTTAGCTGCACGCAGTCTTCCGAACCACTCATTTGAGTAAGCTCATCGGGCTGATTCGTCTGCTGCCCACCCGCAACGCCAAGTTTTTTGGGCATATAAATTTAGAAGCCTTGCATGATTTGTCACATACTTAGCATTGTAGCAATTAAAATGTTTGGATGTATTAACATCTGGACGTCTATTTTAGGTCAGCTTTTACTCTTAATGCCAGCCCTTTTTGCATCAAGATATTTCTCGCTTTGGTTGTCACTTGATTTATTTACCGCTTGATACAGTTACGCGCTATTTTCATTTTGCATTTTGCTCGCGTTATAGGTATAAACTGCGCGCGCAGCTTATTTGATATGCAATGATGAAGATGGCAGAGGATGACATTAGCTCATTGTTACATTTGCAGAGTTTTGCACTCAGGTGCTTAACCGTGAATGGGCACGAAAATAGTGGCGTCATCAAACTGTTACTTAATCTGTCTATACCCAATAGATTTCAATATGCAGCTATTTCCCCTGTAACTTGAAAGATGACGGGTTTATTTAAAGTCTTGTCCGTTCAATCTGAGCGGCATGCGTGGAGGTGGTTGGATTAATGATCCGTTGTCAACTGGTTGCTGCACATCAACAGCTACGTCGTTCTGACGTTCAATCCCCCTTTGCAACCTTCCTTTCTTGTACTCCATCAAGGCGATGTTACACCCACATGGGTGCGTCTCAGGATTCGCGGGCAGGTTAACAGCCGCCTGAAGCACTGAATTCGGCTAGCCTGACCACTTTGCGGCTAATCCGATTCACAAAATCTCAATACGTATTTACAGTCGAACGTATTTTCCATTTAAACGTGTTTTACCCTTTTGGGTAATGAATAGCTGAGTGATAAACCACTTGTGGATAGCGCTTTGCAGCGTAATATTCTGCCGATTCGGCGTCCACGTGGGTTGTCCTTGCTGGTTGTAGCTGCGATAGTGGCTGACTTTATCGTCAGTATCGCAATAGAGGCGAATTATGTCTGATGATAACTTGATTGGCCGTCCGGTAGCTGCGGGCGCACATGTTTCTTTACGCTCTATGCAGGAGGTTGCCATGAATGACCGTAATGCCAGCAAGATGCTGAGCACGTATAACGTCGCCTATTGGGGTGGCAACTATTATGACGTCAACGAGTTGGGTCATATCAGCGTTTGCCCTGATCCCGATGTTCGTGAGGCGCGTGTCGATCTGGCGCAACTGGTCAAAGGAATGCAGCTTGAGCAGGGGCAACGTCTGCCTGCACTATTCTGTTTCCCACAAATTTTACAACATCGCCTACGCTCAATTAACGGTGCATTTAAACGTGCGCGTGAGTCATTTGGCTATGAAGGCGACTACTTCCTGGTTTACCCGATTAAAGTAAACCAGCATCGCCGGGTTATTGAGTCTTTAGTCAATTCTGGTGAGCCGTTGGGACTGGAAGCTGGCTCTAAAGCTGAAATGATGGCGGTTTTGGCCCATGCAGGTATGACCCGTTCGGTCATCGTTTGTAACGGTTATAAAGATCGCGAATATATTCGTCTGGCATTAATCGGCGAAAAACTGGGCCATAAGGTTTATCTGGTCATCGAAAAGATGTCAGAAATCAAAATGGTATTGGAAGAAGCCGAACGCTTGAATGTGGTTCCGCGCCTGGGTGTTCGTGCGCGCCTTGCATCACAAGGTTCCGGTAAATGGCAGGCCAGCGGTGGTGAGAAATCCAAATTTGGTTTGTCTGCCACCCAAGTGCTGCAATTGGTTGATATGCTGCGTGACGCCAATAGTCTCGAAAGCCTGCAATTACTGCATTTCCATTTGGGATCTCAGCTATCCAACATCCGTGATATCTCCACCGGGGTTCGTGAGTCCGCACGTTTCTATGTGGAATTACACAAGCTGGGTGTCAATATCCAGTGCTTCGATGTGGGTGGTGGTTTGGGGGTGGATTACGAAGGGACGCGTTCTCAGTCCGATTGCTCAGTAAACTATGGCCTGAATGAATATGCCAACAACGTTATCTGGGGGATCGGTGATGCTTGTAATGAACATGGCCTGCCGCATCCTACCGTGATTACGGAATCGGGCCGCGCAGTCACCGCGCACCATACCGTGCTGGTTTCCAATGTGATCGGCGTAGAACGCAATGAATTTAATGAGCCACAGCCACCGGAAGAAGATGCACCTCGTGCGCTGATAAGCCTGTGGGATACCTGGCTGGAAATGCAAGAGCCGGAAAACCGCCGCTCTCTGCGCGAATGGCTACACGACAGTCAAATGGACTTACATGATGTGCATAGCCAATATGCCCACGGTATATTGGATCTGACACAACGCGCTTGGGCAGAACAGATGTATCTGAGTATCTGCAATGATATCCAGAAGCAACTGGACCCAAGCAACCGTGCACACCGGCCAATTATTGATGAGCTGCAAGAACGTATGGCTGACAAGCTGTACGTGAATTTCTCGCTGTTCCAATCTATGCCGGATGCCTGGGGTATCGATCAGCTATTCCCAGTTTTGCCACTGGAAGGGCTAGATAAACCACCAGAGCGCCGTGCGGTATTGCTGGATATTACTTGTGACTCAGACGGTACCATCGACCATTATATCGACGGTGATGGGGTAGCAACCACCATGCCGATGCCGCCATATGATGCAGAAAACCCGCCATTGTTGGGCTTCTTTATGGTTGGTGCCTATCAAGAGATTCTGGGCAATATGCATAACTTGTTTGGCGATACTGCCGCGGTTGATGTGTATGTATTCCCAGACGGCACGGTTGAAGTTGAGCAGACTGACGAAGGTGATACCGTCGCAGATATGCTGGAATATGTTCAGTTGAACCCAGAGAAATTGTTGAACCAATTCCGTGATCAGGTGAAAGAAACTGATCTGGATACCGAGTTGCAGGCGCAGTTTATGGAAGAGTTCGAAGCAGGACTGTACGGTTATACTTATCTCGAAGATGAGTAACGGCTAACGGCTTCTATCTCAACGGAATAAATCTCTCTATTTAAGGGCAAACTCAGGTTTGCCCTTTTTGTTTGCCCCTGTCACTGGTGATTGTCCAAATATCAACCACACTAATATTGGTCATTTATGATGCTTAGCTGAGAGGTGCTTGAATGGGATGGGTCAGTGTTTGTAAGGTAAATTACGTTAAGCCCGATTTTCCTTTCTCAGCGCAGATTGATGATAAAAGGATTGGCGTCTATGTCATCGATGGTGAGTATTTCGCGATGCAGGATATTTGCCCTCACGCTAATGCGTTGCTAAGTCAGGGTTTTATGGATGGAGAAACCGTTGAATGCCCACTGCACGGTGCACTATTTGATGTGCGGACCGGCCAGTGCTTGCGTGAGCCAGGCGATAGGGATTTAGCAACCTATCCAGTGCGCATTAAAGGTGATCAGATTGAGGTAAATCTGGACGTAGGTAGTGGCGGGTAATATTTAGTAATAAGAGACTAACGCCCGCCAAATCACGGGCGTTATACAGTGATAATGGACGGGATTTACTTCTCAGCAGCAATACGTTGGCGAATATGATCAGCCCGCGCTTGTGAAGATGGATGATCGTCAAACATGCTACTGGTACGGCCTGCTTCCATGGTTGCCAATTTTTCAAAGCTAGTGACTAAACCATTTGGATCGATACCGCGTTTTTTCAACAAATCGAATGAGTAATCATCCGCTTCGCTTTCTTGTTTCTGTGAAAATTGAGCGTTAACCAACTTCTCACCAATATCTGCTAATTGAGACTGAGATAACTGCCCGGCAATCCCGCCCGCGGAACTGGCTGCGGTGCGCAGGGCTGTGGTGCCATAGGCCACTTGCATCGCTTTACGGGTATGCCCCAATGCCACATGGCCCATCTCATGACCGAGTACACCTTCCACTTCATTGTCGGTCATCATGTCCATCAGGCCGCTATAGACACGAATACAACCATTTGCCATGGCCCAGGCATTCACATCCTTTGTGACATACACTTTATAGTTAGCTGGCGTACCATTAATGTTATCGCCTAATGCGGCTGAAATTTTCACCAACCGTTTGGCATAGGTACTGTCTGCTGGCGCTATCTGCGCTTTCTGATCCATTTCAGCGCAAGATTTTTCGCTGAGCATTTTTACATCAGCATCATTCAAGGTTGCCGCTTGAAATGCCTGTGCGCCTGACTGCATTAAGCCATCAGTATTCATATTCTGGCAGCCGCTAAGCAGTGCTGTAAGGCTCAGTGCAATCATTGAGGTACGAATTTTCATAACACTTTCTTCCTGTGGTTATGCCATTTTATTATTGGAGAGGACCGTTCTCTTCGTGATGATAACGTATCAGTTGCGTTATCTATCCATCATTATTCGCCAACAGTCACTGTTGCATTCTTATTAACTATTGCATTAATCGCTGTTGAATCGACGACGGTTGTTCTACTCTGTCGGCAATAGGTCTTGCCCGAAATATTCGTGGCAACGTATGGTTTATATCGGTTTGTTTGCAAAAACGAACACTGCCAGCCGACAGAGTGGTTAATACACTCATTGTGTGGCTAAAAACGCAGCGAGGGTAACGCGACTCAATCGTTACAGCTATAGCTTTATTCTGAAAATATGGAAGTTTTAGCTCATTTAGTTTTAGTGATTGCCGTTTCAATGCTGAGTCTGAGAAAATGGTAAACTTGAACGCTTTTTTTTAATCCGACCTGGAGTAAAACATGTCCTCTCGTAAAGAGCTTGCCAACGCGATCCGCGCACTAAGCATGGACGCAGTGCAGAAAGCGAATTCCGGCCACCCCGGCGCCCCTATGGGTATGGCAGATATCGCCGAAGTTTTGTGGCGTGACTATTTGAACCATAACCCAACCAATCCACACTGGGCTGATCGCGACCGTTTCGTGTTATCGAATGGTCACGGCTCCATGTTGATCTATAGCTTGCTGCATCTCACTGGCTATGACTTGCCGATGGAAGAGCTGAAAAACTTCCGTCAGTTACACTCTAAAACGCCTGGTCACCCTGAATATGGCTATACCGCTGGCGTAGAAACCACCACCGGCCCGCTGGGTCAGGGCATTGCGAATGCGGTTGGTTTCGCCATTGCAGAACGCACGCTGGCCGCACAGTTTAACCGCCCAAGCCATGACGTTGTTGATCATCACACCTACACATTTATGGGTGATGGCTGCATGATGGAAGGTATCTCCCACGAGGTTTGCTCTCTGGCGGGCACCATGAAGCTGGGCAAACTGACCGCTTTCTATGATGACAACGGTATCTCTATCGATGGTCACGTTGAAGGTTGGTTCACTGACGACACGGCGGCACGTTTCGAAGCTTACGGCTGGCATGTGGTTCGTGGTGTTGATGGCCATAACGCTGATTCAATCAAAGCGGCTATCGAAGAAGCTCACAAAGTTACCGACAAACCTTCACTGCTGATGTGCAAAACCATTATCGGTTTTGGCTCACCGAAGAAGGCCGGTACGCATGACTCACACGGTGCACCATTAGGTGCTGATGAAGTTGCTGCTACCCGTGAAGCATTGGGTTGGAAATACCCTGCATTTGAAATCCCACAAAATATCTATGCTGAGTGGGATGCTAAAGAAGCCGGCCAGGCAAAAGAAGCTGCCTGGAACGAGAAGTTCGCAGCTTATGCCAAAGCTTATCCAGAACTGGCTGCTGAATTCAAACGTCGTGTCAGCGGTGAATTGCCTGCTAACTGGGCGACTGAATCCAAGAATTTCATCGAACAATTGCAAGCTAATCCTGCCAAGATTGCCAGCCGCAAAGCATCACAAAATGCGCTGGAAGCCTTCGGTAAAGTGTTACCTGAATTCTTGGGCGGCTCTGCTGACCTGGCACCAAGTAACCTGACTATCTGGTCTGGTTCTAAATCACTGAGCGATGATCTGGCGGGTAACTACATTCACTACGGTGTACGTGAATTTGGTATGTCTGCCATCATGAACGGTATTGCTCTGCACGGTGGTTTCATTCCTTACGGCGCAACCTTCCTGATGTTTGTGGAATATGCCCGTAACGCGGTGCGTATGGCTGCTCTGATGAAAATCCGCAGCATATTCGTTTACACCCATGACTCTATTGGTCTGGGCGAAGATGGCCCAACCCATCAGCCGGTTGAGCAGATGGCCAGCCTGCGTGTAACACCAAACATGAGCACCTGGCGTCCTTGTGACCAGGTTGAGTCTGCGGTGGCATGGCAGTATGCGCTGGAACGCAAAGATGGCCCGAGTGCACTGATCTTCTCCCGTCAGAATCTGGCACAACAGCCACGCTCTGCTGAGCAGTTAGCCAATATCGCTAAAGGCGCATATGTACTGAAAGATTGTGCAGGCCAGCCTGAACTGATCTTCATTGCTACCGGTTCTGAAGTTGAACTGGCAGTGGCAGCAGCAGATCAGCTGACCGCCGCAGGCCACAAAGTGCGTGTTGTTTCTATGCCATCAACTGATGCATTCGACAAACAAGACGCCGCTTACCGTGAATCTGTATTGCCAGCAGCGGTTAGCGCGCGCGTTGCCGTTGAAGCCGGTATTGCCGATTACTGGTACAAATACGTTGGCCTGAATGGCGCGGTGGTTGGTATGACCACCTTCGGTGAATCTGCACCAGCAGAGTTGCTGTTCAAAGAGTTTGGTTTCACTGTTGAAAACGTGGTAGCGAAAGCTCAGGCGCTGTTGAAATAAGAGACTGCATTACTATTAAATATGCCCAAAAAACTTGGCGGTGCCGCTAGCATTACAGCAGTTCCAAGCCCAAAGGGTATATCGGGTGTAAACGGTGATGACAATCCCGGTAATACACCTGTTAAAAGACCGCTTCGGCGGTCTTTTTTTTCGCCAATTGATGGATGTATTGTGCCCTTTATCAGGCAGATATTCCTTTTATGATTAGTTTGGTTTATTCTGGCTGAAGCGTTTCAGTCATGATTGATTTTCAGTTTCAGTAAAATTCGCTGAGGAAAAAGCCGGAAGTATTCTGGCCCAATTGTGATAAGACGATTAACATCTTAGGGTACGGTGCAGTACGCTATGGGATTGCATGATAATAACCAGAAACAGGGAGTAACATGACAATCCGCATAGCGATAAATGGCTTTGGCCGTATTGGCCGTAGCGTTTTACGCGCATTGTATGAATCAGGTCGCCGGGCAGAAATTTCAGTAGTTGCTATTAATGAGTTGGCTAATGCACAAGGGATGGCCCATTTACTGAAGTATGACTCCAGCCATGGTCGGTTTGCCTGGGATGTTCGTCAGGAATGTGACAATTTGTACGTCGGTGACGATATTATCCGGCTGATACATCAGCCAGAAATAGAGCAGTTACCTTGGGGTGAGTTAGGAATTGATGTTGTTCTGGATTGTAGCGGCGTGTATGGCAGCCGTGCCGATGGCGAGGCGCATATTGCCTCCGGTGCCAAAAAGGTACTGTTTGCCCATCCTGGCGGCAATGATTTAGACGCAACAGTAGTCTATGGTGTAAACCATCAAGATTTACTGGCGGAGCACCGGATTGTTTCCAACGCTTCCTGTACTACGAACTGCATTATTCCTATTATTCAGTTGTTGGATATCGCTTATGGCATCGAGTCTGGCACTGTGACTACCATTCATTCATCAATGAATGATCAACCCGTTATCGATGCTTATCATCAGGATTTACGCCGTACCCGGGCAGCAAGTCAGTCAATTATCCCGGTTGACACTAAACTGGCGGCAGGGATTACCCGTATTTTTCCGAAGTTTTGTGACAGGTTTGAAGCTATCTCGGTACGGGTGCCAACCATCAACGTAACCGCTATTGATTTAAGCGTTAGCGTGACAAACCCGGTTGGTGTTGCTGAGGTTAACCAGCTTTTTCAAAAGGCAGCAAGAGGTTCATTTCGTGGTATAGTTGACTATACGGAATTACCCTTGGTGTCGATCGATTTTAACCATGATCCGCACAGTGCAATTGTCGATTGCACGCAGACTCGGGTCAGTGGGCAGCACCTGATTAAGACCTTGGTATGGTGCGATAACGAATGGGGTTTCGCCAATAGAATGTTGGATACGACATTGGCGATGGCCCGAAGTGGTTTCTAGTATGGCATGTTAACGTCTTGTTTTTCCGTGTTTTACTGCGGTTATAACTGCGTTGATGTGCAGCTTATGCAACTTTAAAGAGAATCAACAAGAGGATTCACCATGTCTGTAATTAAGATGACCGATCTGAGTCTGGCAGGCCTTCGCGTGCTGATCCGTGCGGACCTCAATGTGCCGATAAAAGATGGCAAAGTGACGTCTGATGCGCGTATCCGTGCATCTCTGCCGACGATTGAAGCGGCACTGAAGCAAGGCGCTAAAGTAATGGTTACCTCTCACTTGGGTCGCCCGACCGAAGGCGAGTACAATGAAGAGTTTTCCTTGCTGCCAGTAGTTAACTACCTGAAAGACAAACTGTCTTCTCCGGTACGTCTGGCGAAAGACTATCTGGACGGCGTTGAGATTGCAGCAGGCGAGTTGGTTGTGCTGGAAAACGTTCGCTTTAACAAAGGCGAGAAGAAAGACGACGAAACGCTGTCTAAGAAATATGCGGCACTGTGTGACGTCTATGTGATGGATGCGTTTGGTACTGCTCACCGTGCACAAGCTTCTACTCACGGTGTGGGTAAATTTGCTCCTGTCGCCTGTGCCGGCCCGCTGTTGTCAGCAGAGCTGGAAGCACTGGGTAAAGCGCTGGGTAACCCAGCACGCCCAATGGTTGCCATTGTGGGTGGTTCTAAAGTATCAACCAAACTGACCGTGCTTGGCGCACTGTCTAAAATCGCCGATCAACTGATTGTTGGTGGTGGTATCGCCAATACCTTCGTTGCAGCTCAAGGCAACAATGTCGGTAAATCTCTGTACGAAGCAGACCTGATTCCAGAAGCCAAGCGCCTGCTGGAAACCTGTGATATCCCGGTTCCTACCGATGTGCGTGTGGCAACCGAATTCTCTGAAACTGCTGTTGCGACACTGAAACCAGCTAACCAAATCAAAGATGACGAACAAATTCTTGATCTGGGCGACGAGTCTGCACAACGTCTGGCTGAGATCCTGAAAAATGCCAAAACCATTCTGTGGAATGGCCCGGTTGGTGTATTCGAGTTCCCTAATTTCCGTAAAGGGACCGAGATAGTCGCTCGCGCTATCGCTGAGAGCGACGCATTCTCTATCGCGGGCGGTGGTGACACTCTGGCAGCAATCGATCTGTTCGGTATTGCTGACCAAATCTCTTACATTTCTACCGGCGGCGGTGCATTCCTTGAGTTCGTAGAAGGGAAAAAACTGCCAGCGGTGGTGATGCTGGAAGAGCGCGCTAAGCAGTAATTTAGATAACGGGGGGCGAAAGCCGCCCGTTTCGCTTTTAGCTAATGAAGCTCGCGGGCTTTATACCCTAAATAATTCGAGTTGCAGGAAGGCGGCAACGAAATGAACTCAAGGAGTTGAGATAACTCAATGACTTGAGTGAACGATGGCAGCCAACGCACATGCAGTTTGAAGTATGACGGGTATAGGCGATTTACATTTAGGGCCTATCCTCACCGGATAGCTGCTATCTTCAGTCGACGAAACAGGACAACGTACATGTCTAAAATTTTTGATTTCGTAAAACCAGGTGTCATCACAGGTGATGACGTTCAGAAAGTGTTCGCAGTAGCCAAAGAGAACAACTTTGCTCTGCCAGCAGTTAACTGTGTCGGCACCGACTCTATTAACGCAGTGCTGGAAACAGCAGCCAAAGTGCGTGCGCCAGTTATCGTTCAGTTCTCTAACGGTGGTGCAGCATTTATCGCAGGTAAAGGTGTGAAAGCAGAAGGTCAGGGTGCTGCAATCCTGGGCGCTATCTCTGGTGCACATCATGTCCATCAGATGGCTGAACACTATGGTGTTCCTGTTATTCTGCACACCGACCATTGCGCCAAGAAATTGCTGCCATGGTTAGACGGCTTGTTGGACGCAGGTGAGAAACACTTTGCGGCTACCGGCAAACCACTGTTCTCTTCTCACATGATCGACCTGTCTGAAGAGTCCTTGGAAGAAAACATCGAAATTTGTAGCAAATACCTGACTCGCATGGCGAAACTGGGTATGACGCTGGAAATCGAACTGGGTTGCACCGGTGGTGAAGAAGATGGCGTGGACAACAGCCATATGGACGCATCTTCTCTGTATACTCAGCCACAAGATGTTGATTACGCTTACGAAAAACTGAACGCTATCAGCCCACGTTTCACCATCGCTGCCTCTTTCGGTAACGTACACGGTGTTTACAAGCCAGGTAACGTGAAACTGACCCCAACTATTCTGCGTGATTCTCAGGATTATGTTTCCAAGAAACACAATCTGCCGCACAACAGCTTGAACTTCGTATTCCACGGTGGTTCAGGTTCTACTGCTGCTGAAATTAAAGAAGCGGTTAGCTATGGCGTAGTTAAAATGAATATCGACACCGATACCCAATGGGCAACGTGGGAAGGTATTCTGGGCTACTACAAAAAGAACGAAGCTTATCTGCAAGGCCAACTGGGTAACCCAGAAGGTGCTGACAAGCCGAACAAGAAATTCTACGACCCACGTGCGTGGCTGCGTGCTGCACAGGTGACTATGGTTGCTCGTCTGGAAAAAGCTTTTGAAGAACTGAACGCCAAAGACGTTCTGTAATTCAATACTGCTTTGACCGACTTAAAAGGCCCCTTGGGGCCTTTTTTCTTTGCAAAAAACGAATCTAACCTCATTTCCGCCGCCTTGATTGACTGAGTCGTCTGATATTTCAGCGTAAATTTCTCTGCCAAAATTGGCAACAGGCTCATTGTTAGTTACCCTAAACAGGCTGTCAGTTGTAGCCGTCAGCATTTTGCGGTGATTTTTTGCGTAATCTCTCCCGCAGGGAGCTTTTTGTAGGATGATTCAAATGGAAGAATTAAACGTAGTTGATGGTATCAATGAAGCGAGTACCTGGTTGGTGAATAACCAAGATTTGCTGATTCAATACGCGGTTAATCTGGTCGCAGCATTACTTATCTTAACCGTCGGTTCAATCATCGCCAAAATTGCGTCACGGATGCTTGGTCGGGTCATGAAGTTACGTGGCATTGATGTCACCGTCGCAGACTTCCTGGCAGCAATGGCGCGTTACAGCATTCTGGCTTTCACTATCGTTGCGGTGCTGGGACGTTTGGGAGTGCAGACCGCCTCGGTGATTGCCGTTATCGGTGCCGCGGGTTTAGCTGTTGGTTTGGCGCTACAAGGCTCGCTATCGAACTTTGCCGCCGGTGTGCTGCTGGTAGCCTTCCGTCCATTTAAGGCAGGTGAGTATGTCGATCTGGGCGGTGTAGCAGGTACTGTGGTTCAGGTGCAAATTTTCTCAACGACCCTACGGACGGTCGACGACAAAATCATCGTGGTACCCAACGGCAAAATTATTGCTAATAACATCATCAATACCAGCCGTGAACCGAATCGCCGTACCGATATGGTCATCGGTGTTGCCTATGATGCTGATATTGATGTGGTAAAGAAAGTGCTGGGTGACATCATTGCCGCAGATAAACGTATCATGCATGACAAAGGGGTTACCGTGCGTTTGAATGAGATGGCGGCCTCTTCCCTTAACTTCACGGTGCGCGTCTGGACTACCAATGGCGATGCGATGGATGTGTATTGGGATCTGATGGAAAACTTCAAGCGTGCGTTGGATGCTAACAAAATTGGCATTCCTTACCCGCAGATGGACGTGCATTTGCATCAGGTAGCCAAAACTGAGGCAGATTAGCCTGAGAGCCTGGGTACTTGAAGCTGTAGTGTTGTTTACAATTTGGCTATAGCCATGTCAAATCGGGTCGTTATCGGCCCGTTTTTTCCTTTTTCCATCCTTGTTTTCCCGCTTGCTTAACCATTATTAGTTTTACTTATTATTGATAAGAAATATCAATTTCCTCTGATGCTACTCTCCCCGTAATATGCTGCTAATTCCTCTCCAATTCTCTCGGCCAGTTTTGAGTATTATTTAAAGGTAACAGTATGTTAGCTGTCTATTTACAGGGCTTCGCCCTCAGTGCTGCGATGATTTTACCCCTCGGACCACAAAATGCCTTTGTGATGAATCAGGGGATTAAGCGTCAGCACCATTTGATGAGTGCCTCACTTTGTGCGCTGAGTGACATTATCTTGATTTGTGCGGGGATCTTTGGCGGCAGTGCCTTGCTGAGCCGTTCGCCATTGCTACTGGCACTGGTCACATGGGGCGGAGTGGCTTTCCTGCTGTGGTACGGCTGGGGCGCATTGATGGCTGCCTGGCGTGGGGGGGGCTCCTCATCTGCCGCCGCAACCGGCGCGCAAGGGCGTTGGCCAATAGTTATAACCCTACTGGCGGTAACCTGGCTCAATCCGCATGTCTATCTCGATACCTTTGTGGTGCTCGGTAGCCTTGGCAGCCAGTTATTACCCGACTCCCGGCCTTGGTTCGCTTTGGGGGCCGTGAGTGCCTCTATTGCCTGGTTTTTTGCCCTCGCGCTATTGGCTGCGTGGTTATCACCGTGGCTTAACCGCCCAACGTCGCAGCGGGTGATTAATCTGTTGGTCGGAGGGGTAATGTGGTTTATTGCTTTTCAGCTAGCGCAACAAGCACTAAATCTGTGAGTTTTTATCATTAATCCGAATCCCATGATTCATAAGATATGCTACGGTTGATGTGTTAATCCGGTTACCGACAGCAAATTAATCACGCTGCCAATGAGATTCGAGTGAGTGTAATTAACTGCAAATGTATTTGTCGCTGATTGAATTCACTGGTTATCTGGCTGAGGTCGACTGAGTTGTCATAAATAATTTGCCATGTATATCTTAGGAGGCACTGTGAAGTTGAAGACATTGGCTTTGGCCGCAATGATGGGATTAGGGACGTTACCTTTGGCGCTACAAGTTCAGGCAGCCGAAGTGCCAGAAGGGCCGCATGTTGTCACCTCCGGTACCGCCAGTGTTGATGCGACACCGGATATTGCCACTATCGCTATTGAAGTCAGTGTATCTGCCAAAGATGCGGCAGATGCCAAAAAACAGGCGGATACAAGGGTCGCGCAATACTTTGATTTCTTACGTAAAAGTGGCATTGAAAAGAAAGATATCAATGCTGCCAATATTCGTACCCAACCTGAATACGATTACCAGAAAAGCGGTGAAGCGGTCTTGAAGGGATACCGTGCCGTACGCCAGGTTCAGGTAACATTACGCCAACTGGATAAGTTGAATGAGCTGCTAGATGGTGCGCTGAAGTCTGGTCTAAACGAGATCCGTGCGGTGGAACTCGGGGTAGCAAACCCGGACACATACCGTGAGCAGGCGCGTAAAAAAGCCATTGAAAATGCCATTAGCCAGGCAGGATCATTGGCTGATGGATTCAAAGTTAAACTTGGGCCGGTCTACAGCATTCGTTACCACGTCGCTAACTACCAGCCTATGCCGGTAGCACGCATGTTTAAAAGCGCTGAAGCGGCACCAGCCACCGATGCCGCACAGACTTACGAACAGCAGACCATCCATTTTGATGATCAGGTTGATGTCGTGTTTGAACTCCAAACTGCGACCAGTACCGCTAAATAAATCAATCCTGCCGTAATACCTGACGCCCATAAGACAATAGGGCGTCAGTCACCTTTCTCATGGTTCTGCTTTCCGGTGCAAACCGGTGCCAGAACAGCATTCGCCGTTGCAGTAATCCTGGCGTCAGATTGATTAATTCGCCTGAAGCTAGCTCTTTCTCGATTTGCAGATGCGGGATCATACAACAGGTGGTTCCTTGTCGTGCTAACTGCACAAAAGCTTCGGAAGAGTTAACAATATGGCAGGGCACGCTGCCCGGTGATAAATCAAAGTTCTGCTGTAAAAACGCCTGATGCATATCATCCAGATGGTCAAACGCCACCGCTGGCGCTTTCAACAATGCCGAGCGGGTTACGCCATTAGGGAAATAACGCTCAGCGAAAGGTTTGGAGGCGACAAACAGGTAATCCAGCGCACCGAGTTGATCAACCAGACAACTGGGGAGCGGTTGAGGTTGGATACTAACAGCACCCACAACCTCGCCGCGACGTAACCGTTCCTGAGTTCGAGTCTCATCCTCGACTTGTAAATTCAGCCGGATAGGGGAATCAGCCAGCACCGGTTTCAATGCCGGTAGCAACCAGGTCGCCAAACTGTCGGCGTTGACTGCCAGCGACAATAACAGTGGTGTATCTCCGCCATTATCATTGCCCAGCCACTCTTCTTCCAGTAACTCAACTTGATGCAGTAACGCGAGCAGTTTCTGCCCTTGTTCGGTAGGCCGTGGTGGCACGGTGCGCACCAGCAGCGGTTGTCCGAACAGATTCTCTAACTGCTTGATGCGTTGAGATACCGCCGATTGGGTGATGCAAAGTTTTTGTGCAGCGCGTTCAAAACCGCGTTCACGGATCACCGCGTCCAGCGCTTGTAGCGTACGGTAGTCTGGGCGTTTCATCGGAGTCATCTCTCCAAATATTAAGTCGATACAGCACTATGCCACATTTTAGCCAGTTTGTTATGACAGGATGCCAAGGTGTCAGCCACAAATAAACCGGCATAACTGTGATCCGGCTAGAATTAACTACCACGCGAGTTGGCTTTATTCACACAATCACCACTGCGGATGCTCTATAATGACCTCAGGTTTTCTTTCACATCAAGGCGTGAACTTACCATGACTCAGGATGAACTTAAAAAAGCAGTGGGCTGGGCAGCATTAGATTATGTTAAACCCGGTACCATCGTTGGGGTCGGCACTGGCTCGACCGCAGCACATTTTATTGACGCACTTGGCTCCATCAAAGGCCAGATAGAGGGGGCGGTTTCCAGCTCTGATGCCTCTACTGCCAAACTGAAAAGTTACGGCATCCATGTATTCGATTGTAATGAAGTGGATGTATTGGATATCTATGTTGATGGCGCTGATGAAATTAACGACCAGATGCAGATGATCAAAGGCGGTGGTGCTGCGCTGACCCGCGAGAAAATCATTGCTGCTATTGCTCGTCAGTTTATCTGCATCGCGGATGCGTCCAAGCAGGTTGCTATATTGGGTAAGTTCCCGCTGCCGGTTGAAGTTATCCCAATGGCCCGCTCTTATGTGGCTCGTGAACTGGTTAAGCTGGGTGGCTTACCGGAGTATCGTCAGAACGTCCTGACTGATAACGGCAACGTTATTTTGGATGTCCACAATCTGAGTATTTTGGATGCCATTGCGTTAGAAAATAAAATCAATGGTATTGCCGGTGTCGTTACGGTCGGCCTATTTGCTAATCGGGGGGCTGATGTGGCACTGATTGGCACCGCCGACGGCGTTAAGACCATAAAATTAAAGTGATCGGTTAACGCGCTCTCAGGATGAGGTTCGCTACTTCATCCTGAAAGTTTTTTTGCCTTTAAATATCTTTTCTTAAAATCGCTAAATTTGGTGATATATATCACATTTCTTCATTTCGTTTTATTAACCTGCCATTAACCCTCTTCACGCCAGTTTTTTATTCCATAAATTAACATTGGCACTGATTGTTATGCTGGCCGGCAGGCAATCGTTTGTATTGCTGCCCGCGTAATATTTGTTATGTTGACAGGGTGCTGACCGGATTCATTCGATAGCGGCAGCCACATCTGAAGTCTGAAAATAGGGTCGGGGACATGGCAAAAGTATCACTGGAGAAAGACAGAATTAAGTTTCTGTTAGTGGAAGGGGTGCACCAGAGCACGGTTGATAATCTGCGTGCTGCCGGATATAGCAATATTGAATATCATAAAGGTGCCTTAGACACCGAATCACTGAAAGCATCGATCAAAGATGCTCACTTCATCGGCATTCGATCGCGTACGCATCTGTCTGAAGAAGTTTTTGCGGCAGCAGAAAAATTAGTCGCAGTAGGTTGTTTCTGTATCGGTACTAATCAGGTTGATTTAAAAGCGGCTACCAAACGCGGTGTGCCGGTATTCAATGCACCTTTCTCCAATACCCGTTCGGTAGCTGAAATGGTACTGGGCGAGTTACTGCTGATGTTCCGGGGCATTCCATCGGCTAACGCCAAAGCTCACCGTGGTGAGTGGAACAAGCTGGCGGTGGGTTCCTATGAAGCCCGTGGCAAGAAGCTGGGCATTATCGGTTATGGTCATATCGGTACCCAACTAGGGATTCTGGCAGAGAGTGTCGGGATGAAAGTATTTTTCTACGATATCGAAAATAAACTGTCGTTAGGGAATGCACAGCAGGTGCGTCACCTGTCTGATCTGCTGAATATGAGTGATGTGATTAGCCTGCATGTGCCGGAAAACCACTCCACTAAAAACATGATTGGCCCTGAACAGTTGGCTCTGATGAAGCCGGGTGCGATGCTGATTAACGCCTCACGCGGTACCGTGGTCGATATCCCGGCCTTGTGTGATGCGTTGGCCAGCAATCACTTGGCAGGCGCGGCAATCGACGTATTCCCTGAAGAGCCTGCAACTAATAAGGACCCGTTCAATTCACCCTTGTGCGAGTTTGATAATGTGTTGCTAACACCACATATTGGTGGTTCCACTCAGGAAGCGCAGGAAAATATCGGTGATGAAGTGGCAGGTAAGTTGGCGAAGTATTCCGACAACGGCTCAACGCTGTCTGCGGTCAACTTCCCTGAGGTTTCTCTGCCTGCTCACGGCGATAATACCCGCCGTCTGTTGCATATCCATGAGAACCGCCCAGGCATCCTGACCAGCATTAACAAAATCTTTGCCGAACAGAATGTCAACATTGCGGCACAGTATCTGCAAACCAGTGCTGAAATCGGTTATGTCGTCATTGATGTTGAGACTGATGATGCGGAAAATGCAGAAAAAGCATTGCAGGCGATGAAGGCGATCCCGGGAACTATCCGTGCTCGTTTGCTTTACTAGTATACCCTTCGACCTTGATATTGCAGCGTTGTTAGCGGCCTTCGCTCACCCGAATCACTTACTTATGTAAGCTCATCGGGATTATGAGCCTCATCAGAGGCTCCCCCTGCGGGCTAGCGCAAGCGCCGTTCAAAATGGTTTACGACCAATTTGTCGTTCACTTGCTGCCTAGCCGCATTACCAATGGTTTTGGGTATAAATATTTGTATTAAATGACTAAACACCCGCTATCTATAAAATATCGGGTGTTTTTTTATTTTGCAGGATTATCTCTTACCACAGCCACACTTTTGTTGGTGTCACTATCTCTGGCAATGGCACATCCCAAAGCTCACAGGGCAAGTGCTCTACCCATTGGCAATCATGGGCCAGGCCAATAGGATAAGGGCGTCCTTGCTGCCAGTGTTGCAGCGTACGGTCATAAAAGCCACCACCCATACCTAAACGTTGCCCGAGGCTATCAAACGCCACTAACGGGGTTATCACCATATCCAATTGGTTTAGTGGCAGAACTTCTCGCACATCTAATTGTGGTTCAAGGATTTTCAGGCGATTACGGATAAGCGTGCTATCAGGGCGATAACGCAGAAATAATAAATTACCGGGGCTGAAAGGGTGCAAAACCGGCAGATAAACCTGTTTTTGTTGCTGCCATAGCAGCTCAATAATGGGGCGGGTATTGAGTTCACCATCGAAGGAGAGGAACACGGCAATGGTGTTAGCCTGACGGATTCTGTCATGCTCAGCGATATGCTTTGCCGCCAGATGCGCTGACTGATGCTGTTGTTCCGCAGTCAACAGTCGCCGACGTTCACGGATCTCACTACGAATTTTTTGTCGCTCAAGGGCATATTGCGCAGTCAAAGGCATATTATTTATTCAAAAATATGTTGTTGATTTAAAGGATAATTTTTTGATTAAAAAGACATTTTATTGATTCGCAAGATATATTGCTGATGCCAGTAGACAGCCAATGTAAAACGAACGTGATAACCCCAAATGCTGGTTACCCGATAAAGGGGGGATCTCCGAGATGCCGCCGCAGGCTGTAACCCTTGAACCCATGGTTCAAGGTGAACGCAGCGTCGCAACCTTAAGGCTTCTCGGCGGACCGAGCATGCGCACCAGTTACGGAGTCACTACATTCTGTTGGTATTAAATATCGGCTCAGGGGACTGGCCCGCTGGCAAACACCTCAGAGAAATTTTTTACTCACTGCTGAATCTATCATTCAACAGAGATTTATTCAAACTGTGCATCCTGACGTTCAGAGATGCGACCTTGTTCAAGCAACGCCTGTTCAATGGTCTGTTGTAACATCCGAATACGTTGCTCCATATTGGATGCATAGTCACGGGTTTTCAACCTTTCCTGAGCTAATTCGTGACAGACGTTCAATGCTGCGATAAAAACTAACTGCTCAGTATTTGTGACTCTAGTGCGAACTTTGAGATCTTGCAACCGTTGGTTAAGATCTTCTGCTGCCATGTTCAACGCGTCTTGTTGTTCTGGCGGACAATTGACTCTTAACGAGCGACCAAAAATTTGAATATCTACCGGTTGTGCAGACATGCCACCTTCCTGACTAATTTTCGCGCCAACCTTATAAACCAGAGGCAAAATGCTCGTAGTTGCAAAGCGGGCGTCACTATATATATCTCGATACCAAGATTCAACCACTAATACCCGCTGGGTATTAGGGTCTGGCGCGTTGCGTTTTCTGGTATAGCGACCTTTCTTGGTGGTAGCATAACACGAACTTATCCTGCCAACGATGACCAATACGCATGTCTATAGAGAATACATTACCAACTTACCAATCACTTGCCTTGGCGTTAAGCCAGCAAGCGGTAGCATTAACCCCCGCAGAAATGCATGGCCTGATCAGCGGCATGCTCTGTGGTGGCAGTAAAGACAATGGCTGGCGCACGCTGGTACATGACCTGACCAATGACGGCGTTGCCTTTTCACAAGCGTTGGGATTGCCGTTACAACAGTTACATGAAGCAACACAAGAAGCGCTGGAGAACGAAGGTTTTATGTTCCAGTTGCTTATCCCTGAAGGGGACGATATCTCGGTTTTTGACCGTGCTGACGCATTATCAGGTTGGGTCAACCATTTCCTGTTAGGTTTGGGTATGTTGCAACCGAAACTGGCGCAGGTGAAAGATGAAGTGGGTGAAGCCATTGATGATTTACGTAATATTGCCCAATTAGGCTATGACGAAGATGAAGATCAAGAAGAGCTGGCTCAATCATTAGAAGAAGTTATTGAGTATGTGCGTGTGGCCGCTATTTTGTGCCATATCGAATTTACTCAACAGAAGCCGACTGCACCAGAGATGCGTAAGCCAACACTACATTAAATGATATGGTGTAATATGTTGAATTAAGTCGATTAAATCGGACGTTCCAGGAGGGTGTGATGACTCAGCAAGAATACCAGAACCGCCGTCAGGCGCTGTTGGCGAAGATGGCCCCGGGCAGTGCAGCACTGTTTTTCGCCGCACCAGAGGCTACGCGCAGTGCGGATTCCGAATACCCTTATCGTCAGAATAGCGATTTTAGCTACCTGACGGGGTTCAATGAACCGGAGGCGGTGTTGATTCTGGTAAAAAGCGATGAGACCCATAACCATAGCGTGTTGTTTAACCGGGTGCGGGATTTAACCGCCGAGATCTGGTTTGGCCGCCGTTTAGGGCAAGATGCGGCCCCCCTCAAGTTAGGTGTTGACCGCGCATTACCCTTCGATGAAATCGACGAACAGCTCTATTTGTTGCTCAATCGCCTTGATGTGATTTATCACGCGCAGGGGCAATATGCTTATGCAGATAAAATTGTTTTTGCCGCGCTGGAAAGATTACGTAACGGTTTTCGTAAAAATTTACGTGCACCGGCCACGCTAACTGACTGGCGTCCATGGTTGCATGAAATGCGCCTGTTTAAGTCAGCTGAAGAAATTGCTGTGATGCGCCGCGCCGGTGAAATCAGTGCGCTAGCCCATACTCGCGCGATGGAAAAATGTCGCCCAGGTATGTTTGAGTATCAGTTGGAAGGGGAGATTCTGCATGAGTTCACCCGCCATGGCGCGCGTTACCCGGCATATAACACTATCGTTGGCGGTGGTGAGAATGGCTGCATTCTGCATTACACCGAAAATGAGAGTGAATTGCGGGATGGTGAGCTAGTGCTGATTGATGCAGGTTGTGAATACCGTGGCTATGCCGGTGACATCACCCGCACCTTCCCGGTTAACGGCAAATTCACGCCAGCGCAACGCGAGATTTATGACATCGTTCTGGCCTCGATTAATCAATCATTAGAATTGTTCCGCCCGGGTACCAGTATCCGCGAAGTCACCGAGCAGGTGGCGCGCATTATGATTACGGGTCTGGTTGGTTTGGGCATTCTAACAGGTGATATCGAGCAATTGATCGCTGAAAAAGCGCATCGCCCCTTCTTTATGCATGGTTTGAGCCACTGGTTAGGGTTGGATGTGCATGATGTCGGTGATTATACCAATAGTGACCGTGGCCGCATTTTGGAACCGGGAATGGTGTTGACCATTGAACCGGGTCTCTATATCGCCCCAGATGCTGATGTACCGCCAGAATACCGTGGTATTGGTATTCGTATCGAAGATGACATTGTGATTACCGCTGACGGCAATGAAAATCTGACCGCCAGTGTGGTGAAAGATCCCGATGCCATTGAAGCCCTGATGGCGGCAGCGAGATAACTGATGAGCGTAATCATTGTTGGTGGTGGTATGGCCGGAGCAACTCTGGCGCTGGCTATTTCATCCCTCACCAAAGGGCGGGTGCCGGTTGCTTTGGTTGAGGCACAACTTCCCGATAGCAAGCAGCATCCGGGGTTTGATGCCAGAGCAATTGCCTTGGCACAAGGCACCTGCCAACAACTGGAGCGCATTGGTATCTGGGCGCATCTGGTTGATTGTGCCACCGCCATTGAACATGTTCATGTTAGTGATAGCGGTCATTCGGGCTTTGTTAACTTACGCGCCGCTGATTATGGTGTTGCGGCACTGGGTAATGTTATTGAGCTACATGATGCCGGTAAAAGGCTGTTTGCCTTATTGCAGAAAGCGCCGGGAGTGACGCTGCATTGCCCGGCTAAAGTGGTGGATGTGGTTCGTACAGTTGCATCAGCTGGTGTGACGCTGGATAACGGCCAACAACTGAGTGCAAAGCTGCTAGTGGCAGCCGACGGATCTCATTCGGCACTGGCGCGGGCTTGTAATATTCAGTGGCAGCAGCAGGACTATCAACAGATCGCCGTGATTGCCAATATTACGACTTCCGAACTACCTGCAGGTCGGGCTTTTGAGCGTTTTACCCGCAATGGGCCGTTGGCATTATTACCGATGTCTGAAGGGCGTAGCTCGCTGGTCTGGTGTCACGCTAAACACGAAAAGCAGCAGGTCGATAGTTGGGATGACGCCCGTTTTATGGCGCAATTGCAGCAAGCTTTTGGTTGGCGGTTGGGTAAAATTCTCCATGCGGGTAAGCGCTACAGCTACCCGCTGCAATTATTGACGGCTTCGCGCCATATCAGTCACCGTCTGGCGTTAGTGGGTAATGCGGCGCAAACACTGCATCCCATTGCCGGGCAGGGTTTCAATCTAGGGCTGCGTGATGTGATGTCGCTGGCTGAAACTATCGCGCAGGCGGGGGGAGACCCCGGTGAGTATGCGGTGCTTAGCCAATATCAACAGCGGCGGCAAGGGGATCAACAGGCGACTATTGGTGTCACTGATGGTTTAATTCGTCTGTTTGCCAATCGCTATGGGCCACTGGTGGTTGGGCGTAACCTTGCTCTGATGTCAATGGAACTGATGCCTGCAATACGTGATACTTTCGCCCGGCAGACATTGGGATGGGTAGAGCGTTAATTTTACCCGTCATCTTTCACGTTGCAGGTGTGTGGGCTGCGACTGATGTAAGCTCATCGGAATTAATGAGTCCCATCCTTGAGGCTCACCCTACGGGTTAGCATAAATGCTATTCAAATCGATTCCCGACCGATTTGTATCTCGCTTGCCGCCTTCCTGCATCGAGAAATTTATAGGGTAAATAAAGTTCATATTTTCATGGGATATATCTCGGTATGCAATCATATGACGTGGTAATCGCCGGTGGCGGAATGGTCGGTCTGGCGCTGGCCTGTGGCTTACAGGGCAGTGGCTTGCGCATCGCTATTCTGGAGCATCAGCCCGCACCAGAACCTCTCACTGCACCGTTGACTGATGAGTTGGCGCTACGTGTCTCGGCGATCAATGCTGCCAGTGAGCGCTTATTGAAAAAAATAGGGGTATGGGACAGCATTTTGGCGCTACGGGCCAGCCCTTATAGCGGCATGGAAGTGTGGGACCAAGACAGTTTTGGCAAAATAGCGTTTCATGCTGATGAATATGGCTTCAGCCATCTCGGTCATATCATTGAGAACCGGGTGATTCAGCAGGCGCTATGGCAACGTGCCAGCCAATTAGCTGAGATTACGCTGTTGGCACCGGCCAGCCTCAAACAGGTGGCATGGGGTGAAAGCGAAGCTTTTATCACGCTAACTGATGACCGTATGCTCAGTGCGCGGCTGGTGGTTGGGGCCGATGGCGCTAACTCATGGTTGCGCCAGCATGCGGATATCCCGCTGACTTTTTGGGACTATGCCCACCATGCGCTGGTAGCGACCATTCGCACGGAAGAAGCACATCAGGCAACGGCGCGTCAGGTATTTCATGGTGATGGTATTCTGGCTTTCCTGCCGTTTAGCTCCCCACACTTGAGTTCGATAGTCTGGTCACTTCCTCCTGAGCGTGCTGCCGAGTTAGCTGCGCTACCCGCCGAGCAATTCAACCGCGAACTGGGCATGGCGTTTGATATGCGTTTGGGGCAATGCCAGCTTGAGAGTGAGCGCCAGACCTTCCCGCTGATGGGGCGCTATGCACGTAGCTTCGCGGCACACCGGTTGGCGCTGGTGGGGGATGCTGCCCATACTGTGCATCCGTTGGCCGGGCAGGGCGTCAATCTGGGCTTTATGGATGCCGCTGAGTTAGTCTCTGAGCTGCGCCGTTTACAGCGCCAAGGCAAAGATATCGGTCAGCATCTCTATCTGCGGCGTTATGAACGTCGCCGCAAGCACAGTGCTGCGGTGATGCTTGCCAGTATGCAGGGTTTCCGCTCCCTGTTTGCGGGCAGTAACCCTGCCAAAAAGCTCCTGCGTGATATTGGCTTAACGCTGGCTGATAACTTGCCGGGGGTAAAACCACCGTTAGTGCGGCAGGCCATGGGATTACATGATTTACCCGATTGGCTAGATGAGTAGTTTTGTGAGTCACTAAACCCCCCTCAGTTGAAATAATCTAATTTCAGCCCTATTTTCGCATTAGTTTTTCTCACTGATAACCAAAGCCTGAAAAGTTGAAACTGACAGGTTTTGGTTATTTGGTTATATAACATCGCAATTTTTACTGATTAATTGTTAATAATGTGCCTCTGTGCGCATTTTTCAGTGGAAAACTCTGCACAATACCCCTGCCTTTTGTCCTCTTAGGGCGTGCTATTGCCTATTTTAGCTTATGGTTACCTGATGAGTTCGGTGATAACGTTGGGCAAAAGGTATCGTTTGCGTAGACCCGTCATACTTCACGTTGCATGTGTGTTGGCTGCCTTCGTTCACCCCAGTCACTTACTGATGTAAGCTCCTGGGGATTCACTTAGTTGCCGCCTTCCTGCAACCCGAATTATCTAGGGTATATGCCTGTTTATGGTAAGTCAGAGTACCAGACACTCATGGCATGAAACTGTTTGAGGGAGAGTAGATGTCTAAGCAGACCCCGCTGTATGATCAGCACGTAGCGTGCGGTGCGCGCATGGTAGATTTTCATGGCTGGATGATGCCATTGCATTATGGTTCCCAAATCGACGAGCACCATATCGTGCGTCAAGATGCCGGTATGTTCGATGTCTCTCATATGACTATCGTTGATCTGCACGGTGCCCGTACCCGTGAGTTCCTGCGTTACCTGTTAGCCAACGACGTTGCCAAACTAACCCAACCGGGCAAAGCCCTTTACACCGGGATGCTGAATGCGTCCGGCGGTGTTATCGATGACTTGATTGTCTATTTCCTGCAAGAAGACTATTTCCGCTTAGTGGTTAACTCCGCTACCCGTGACAAAGATCTGGCCTGGATAATCCAGCATGCTGAACCTTACCAGGTTGAAGTGACGGTGCGTGACGATCTTGCCCTGGTGGCGGTACAAGGCCCAACGGCTCAACAGAAAGTGGCTACTTTACTGACTCCTGAGCAGCAGCAGGCGATCGCGGGCATGAAACCATTCTTTGGTATTCAAACGGGTGATTTCTTTATCGCGACTACCGGTTATACCGGTGAATCAGGGTATGAAATCGCACTACCAAAAGAGCAAGTTGTTGAATTTTGGCAGCAACTGCTCGCCGCTGGGGTGAAGCCTGCGGGTCTTGGTGCGCGTGATACTTTGCGTCTGGAAGCGGGTATGAACCTTTACGGCCAGGAAATGGATGAAGGTGTTTCTCCATTAGCCGCCAATATGGGCTGGACGATAGCCTGGTTGCCAGAAGACCGCCAGTTTATCGGCCGCGAAGCACTGGAAAAGCAACGTGCGGACGGCACTGAGCAACTGGTCGGCTTGATCATGACCGAAAAAGGCGTATTACGTAATGAGTTGCCGGTGCATTTTTCTGATGCGCTGGGTAACTCACATGTCGGTGTGATAACCAGTGGTTCATTCTCGCCTACATTGGGGTTCAGCATTGCGCTGGCCCGTGTGCCTGCGGGAATTGGTGAGAGTGCGGTGGTTCAAATCCGCAACCGTGAAATGCCAGTGCGGGTCACAAAACCTGGTTTTGTGCGGGCGGGTAAACCGGTCGCGCTGTAAGTCTTCCGAATTATAAGAGCCTAAACTTTTGGCTCTATCTCTTTTTAAGGAGCAGCAATGAGCAATGTACCAGCAGAGTTAAAATATGCGTCATCTCATGAGTGGGTTCGTGCCGATGGCGATGGCATCTATAGCATCGGTATCACTGAGCATGCGCAAGAGCTACTGGGCGACATGGTGTTTGTTGATTTGCCTGAAGTGGGCAGTGAAGTTTCAGCTGGCAGTGACTGTGCTGTTGCCGAATCAGTTAAAGCGGCTTCCGACATTTATGCCCCGATCAGCGGCGAAATTGTTGCGGTTAATACTGAGCTGGAAAGCTCACCAGAGCTGGTCAACAGCGCACCTTATACCGATGGTTGGCTGTTCAGCATCAAAGCCTCTGATGAAGGTGAGCTGGCAGGCTTGTTAGATGCCGAGGCTTATCTGGCGACCATTGAAGAATAAATGAAAAAAAGCCTGAGGTGAGTGAAGTGCAATGAGCTAAGGGTTGACCACGTCTACGGGCGCTCCGGTGGCTTACGCCACTACAACCCGAACGACGTGTTTCCCCTTAGTTCGGCTTTGTGAGTATTTCTAAAACCTCTCCAAGGCGCGGTTAATCTCAAATATCTCCCGTCCCATGCCCTATTCAGGAATGTGTAGCAAATGACTCAGAATCTCAGCCAGCTTGAACATAACGATGCTTTTATTCAGCGCCATATCGGCTCCTCTGCTGAACAACAGCAACAGATGTTGGCCGCCATTGGTGCCAACTCGTTAAGTACATTGATCCAGCAGATTGTTCCGGCAGATATCCAATTGCCAAGCCCACCACAAGTGGGTGATGCTGTCACTGAACACCAGGCGCTGGCGGAACTTAAAGGGATTGCCAGCCAGAATCAGCGCTATAAATCCTACATCGGCATGGGCTACAGCCCGGTACTGACCCCGCCGGTTATCCTGCGTAATATGCTGGAGAACCCAGGCTGGTACACCGCCTACACACCTTATCAACCAGAAGTTTCTCAGGGCCGCCTTGAAGCACTGTTGAATTTCCAGCAATTGACACAAGACCTGACGGGTTTAGATCTGGCTTCTGCCTCTTTGCTGGATGAGGCTACTGCTGCGGCAGAATCGATGGCATTAGCCAAGCGAGCCAGTAAGCTGAAGGACGCAAATCGCTTCTTTGTGGCTGATGATGTTCATCCACAAACGCTGGATGTGGTGCGAACTCGCGCGGAAACTTTTGGTTTTGAAGTGATTGTCGACCGTGCTGAAAAAGTGCTGGAGCTGGATGGTGTTTTTGGTGTGTTGCTGCAACAAGTAGGCACCACCGGTGAACTGCATGACTACAGCGCGCTGCTGTCTGAACTGAAAAAACGTAAAATCATTACCAGCGTGGCTGCCGATATTATGGCGCTGGTGCTGTTGACTGCGCCGGGTAAACAAGGTGCCGATGTGGTATTTGGCTCCGCCCAGCGCTTTGGTGTGCCGATGGGATATGGCGGCCCACATGCTGCATTCTTTGCCTGCCGTGACGAATTTAAACGCTCGATGCCGGGCCGCATTATTGGGGTATCACGCGACGCTGCCGGTAATACTGCGTTGCGTATGGCGATGCAGACCCGTGAGCAACATATTCGCCGCGAGAAAGCTAACTCCAACATTTGTACCTCACAGGTGCTACTGGCCAATATTGCCAGCCTGTATGCGGTTTATCATGGCCCGCAGGGCTTGCAGCGTATCGCTGGCCGTATTCACCGGATGACCGATATTCTGGCTGCGGGTTTGCAACAAGCAGGCCTGAGTCTCCGTTTCCAGCACTGGTTCGATACCCTGACAGTTGAAGTCAAAGACAAAGCTACGGTATTGGCTCGTGCATTGAGTTTTGGTATTAACCTGCGCACTGACATTCATGGCGCTGTGGGTATCACGCTGGATGAAACCACCTCCCGCGAAGATATTCAGACCCTTTTTGCCCTGTTAGCCGGTGATAGCCACGGCCTGGATATTGACCAGCTTGATGCTAAAGTCAGCCAGAGCAGCCAGTCGATACAGGCTACGATGCTGCGCCAAGAGCCGATTCTGACCCATCCGGTATTCAATCGTTACCACAGCGAAACCGAAATGATGCGTTATATGCATCGTTTAGAGCGCAAAGATTTGGCGCTGAATCAGGCGATGATCCCGTTGGGATCTTGTACCATGAAGTTGAACGCTGCCGCCGAGATGATCCCGATTACCTGGCCGGAATTCGCTGAGTTACACCCATTCTGCCCGCCGGAGCAAGCGGCCGGTTATCAGCAGATGATTGGTCAACTGTCACAATGGTTGGTGCAACTGACGGGTTATGACGCCGTGTGTATGCAACCAAACTCAGGTGCGCAGGGAGAGTATGCCGGTTTGCTGGCTATCCGCCGTTACCACGAAAGTCGCAATCAGGCGAGTCGCCATATCTGCTTAATACCAAGCTCAGCCCACGGCACTAACCCCGCGTCAGCACAAATGGCCGGTATGTCGGTGGTGGTGGTGGCCTGTGATAAGCAAGGCAATATCGATTTACATGACTTGCGCCAAAAGGCAGAAGAAGCGGGTGATGAGTTGTCTTGCATTATGGTGACCTACCCGTCAACCCACGGCGTGTATGAAGAAACCATCCGTGAGGTTTGCCAAATCGTTCATCAGTTTGGCGGGCAAGTTTATCTGGATGGCGCGAACATGAATGCGCAGGTTGGCATCACAACGCCGGGTTATATCGGGGCTGATGTATCGCATCTTAACTTGCACAAAACTTTCTGTATCCCACATGGCGGTGGCGGTCCAGGCATGGGGCCAATTGGCGTCAAAGCCCATTTGGCACCTTTTGTACCCGGTCACAGTGTGGTGCAAATCGACGGTATGACCACTCAGCAAGGTGCCGTTTCAGCCGCGCCATTTGGTAGTGCATCAATTTTACCTATCAGTTGGATGTATATCCGCATGATGGGCGCTGATGGCTTGAAGCAAGCCAGTCAGGTGGCTATTTTGAATGCCAACTACATCGCTACCCGCCTCAAAGCCGCCTATCCGGTGTTGTATACCGGTCACGATGGCCGTGTGGCACATGAGTGTATTCTGGATATTCGTCCGCTAAAAGAGGCGACCGGTATCAGTGAAATGGATATCGCTAAACGACTGATTGATTTCGGTTTTCATGCGCCGACCATGTCGTTCCCGGTTGCCGGAACACTGATGGTGGAGCCGACAGAATCAGAAAGCAAAGTGGAACTGGACCGCTTTATCGATGCGATGTTAGCGATTCGTAGCGAGATTGACAAAGTGGCCCAAGGCGAATGGCCGCTGGAAGACAACCCGCTGGTGAATGCGCCTCATACTCAGGCGGAGCTGGTGGGGGACTGGCAGCACCCTTACAGCCGTGAACTGGCTGTGTTCCCGGTTGCAGGTGTGATGGAGAACAAATACTGGCCAGCGGTGAAACGTTTGGATGATGTGTACGGCGACCGTAATCTGTTCTGCTCATGTGTCCCTATTGCTGATTATGAGTAATTTAAAATAGAGATAAGTTGTGGATGAATCTGAGGGTCGCGTATGCGGCCCTTTTGCTATGTTGATTATCTCGCCAGTATTGGCATGCTAGTTTGGGAACTCTTTATCGCAGCATAGGGAACCGGGATATGAATAAGAAAGTTGCATTAGTGACGGGCGGCAGCCGGGGAATTGGTCGTGCGACCGCATTGCTGTTGGCAAAACATGGTTATCGGGTGGCGGTCAATTATATCAATGACCAGCAAGCTGCGCGGCAGGTGGTGGCGGAGATAGCGGCTGCGGGAGGGTTGGCGATTGCGTTACAGGCGGATATTGCTGATGAATCACAGGTTGTGGCGCTGTTTGAACAACTTGAGGCGCAACTGGGGCCAATCAGTGCATTAGTGAATAATGCCGGTATTCTGTTCCCTCAAACCAGTATTGAAGGCTTGACCGCCGAACGTATTAACCGAGTGCTAACGACCAATGTGACAGGGTATTTCTTATGCAGTCGCGAGGCGGTTAAACGCATGGCTCTGCGCCATGGTGGCAATGGTGGGGCAATTGTTAATGTTTCTTCTGCCGCGTCACGCCTTGGTGCGCCGGGGGAATATTTGGATTATGCAGCCTCCAAAGGGGCTATTGATACACTGACCATCGGTTTGTCGCTGGAGGTGGCGGCTGAGGGGATTAGGGTTAACGGGGTACGGCCAGGTGTTATCTATACCGATATCCATGCCAGTGGTGGTGAACCGGGGCGGGTTGACCGGATCCAAGGCTTGTTACCCATGAAGCGGGGTGGTCACCCACATGAAGTTGCTGAGGCGATTGTTTGGTTGCTGTCAGACTGTGCCTCTTATGTCACCGGCAGTGTATTGGACCTGGCGGGCGGAAAATAAAACAGATGCGGTTTGCCAGTCGATTGACATAGCTGGCCTAACCGCATGTACTTCAACATGATTATTTCAGCCAGCCCTTTTGCTGCGCAGCCTGTAACTGGGGCAGTAAATATTGCCAGATCTGAGGATAGCGCTCAGCGACTCGTTGGTTTCGATCCAGCACTTGTTGCAAACGGATACCATTTTCTATCCAGCTTTGCCCTTCGGTATGCAGGTTAATCAGCATTGGCAAAATGCGGTCCAGCACGGTCGCAAAGCACGCATCGGCGGTTTCTTCTGCTTCATATTCGTCCCACAGCGCGGTAAATTGCGCGTTTAAAGCGGGAGGGAGCATACCGAATAACCGTTTAGCCGCGGCCACTTCTTGTTCATGAATGGCGGCTCTGGCGGCCAAATCATAAACGATGACATCACCGGCATCGATTTCAACAATATCGTGCAGCAGTGCCATTTGAATTACGCGGTTGATATCAACATCCGGGCCTGCATAGGGGGCCAGACTCATTGCTGCCACCGCAAAATGCCAACTGTGCTCAGCGGAGTTTTCCTGCCGTAAGCTGGCAATCACTTTGGTGCGGCGCTGTATATCTTTTAGCTTATCAACTTCCATCAGAAACTGGACCGTCTCGGTCAGGGGGCCAAAATCCAGAACTGGCAGTGTTAATGACATAACAAACAACCCTCAAATCAGATAAAGATAGACCGGTAATACGTTACCTGATTATCTGCAATTACTCTGTTCTTTTTGCTTCATCTGGCAATAGACATGGTGAGTTACATGTATTGACAGAATATTTAAGCTTACACGTGTACACTGGAATCATTCTCAGTTAACCTGAGTGCAGTATATTTGCGCAATTGGCTACCTACTGTGCCGCTCATCGGGATTGATTACCTTGCAGCCTGACTGCAACGCCAATGTCTTTGGGTATACAACAGCTAATATTCAGGATAATAAGTATTGAATAATAAATCAGTTACACCCTCTGCTACTGTTACTCCACCTACTTCTGCGGCCCCATCGATATTGTCACCGGCCACAACGACCCCAGCCTATCCATGGGCAGAAGAGATAGCTAACAGCATTAGCCATGGTATTGGTGTGGTGTTTGGAATTATCGGGCTGGTGTTGCTTTTGGTGCAGGCAGTAGACAGTGGTGCTGATACCAAAGCGCTAACCAGCTATAGCTTGTATGGCGGCAGTATCATTTTGCTTTTTCTGGCATCAACACTGTATCACGCCGTGCCACACCGTAAGGCGAAGCTCTGGCTACAGAAGTTTGACCACTGTGCCATTTATATTTTGATTGCCGGCACTTATACCCCCTTTCTGCTGGTGGGATTGGATTCGCCACTGGCCAGAGGATTAATGGCGGTCATTTGGGGGTTGGCGCTGTTCGGTGTGATATTTAAGCTGGCTTTTGCTCATCGATTTGAGGTGTTGTCGCTCGTGACTTACCTGACGATGGGCTGGTTATCACTGATTGTGATTTATCAGCTGGCGGTGAAACTTGAAATTGGCGGGTTGGCATTACTGACTATTGGCGGCTTGCTTTACACTTTAGGGGTGGTTTTCTACGCCTCTAAGCGTATCCGCTTCGGTCATGCTATCTGGCATGGTTTTGTGTTGGGTGGCAGTGTCTGCCACTTTATGGCGATCTATTTGTACGTTTGATGTTTTAGCCACATGCATAAATTGAGGCCGGATAACCGGCCTCTGGTTCGAGTAAGACTACTTCTCATCACTCAGTGAGTAGGGCAACGGCTGAATAGTCAGCACACTGCCAACATCATCGCGCACCCGTAGCACACTGTCTGCCGCCAGATCGTTGTTCAACACCGCCTGCACCCACACAGTGCCATCACTGAGTTGAATCGCGGCTAACACGGAACCGGTACGACGCCAGTTCTCACCTAATTGCCACTCTAAATCTTCACCGGCTGCCGGTACACGGCTGGCAGCACCCGCTAACCAGTACAGCGCGCGTTTGTTGGCTCCGCGGTATTTGGCTCTGGCCACCATCTCCTGCCCGGTGTAACAACCTTTACTGAAGCTAATGCCATTCAACGCCTGAATATTGGTGGCTTGAGGAATAAACTGCGCGCTGCTGTCAGTATCAATAATTGGCAAGCCTGCTTCAATATCCAGCGCCAGCCACTGTTTACTGTTGTTAAACTGCGCGCGGTCGGCCAGTGTTTCTACTAGTTGCTGGGCTTGCGCGGCATCAGTTACCAGCAAAAAACGCTCGGCGGGGAGTGAGAAATGCAACAGTGTGCTATTACCTTGCTGGGTCACCGGATGCTCGGCACTCGGTAATTCGGCAAAAACCTCAGCCAGCGCACTTTTAGCCTCTGCCCCTGCAATGCCTAACAGAACGGCATCAGGCTGTGCAGCAATCGCCACTTTAGAGAACACGGCATATTTCTTGAGTTCGCTTAACTGGTTATCCAGCAGGCTGCGGCGCTCAATAAATGCCAACCCCTCGCCACGATAAAATAGCCGCAGGTTGCTCCACATTTTCCCTTTAGCATCACAATGGGCGCACAGGATATGCTGGTCGGTGGGCAGAGCATCGATATCCGCAGTAACTTGCCCTTGCAGATATTTTACTCGGTCAGCGCCGGTTAAGGTAACGAGCGCCCAGTCATCGAGCGAGATGAGTGTTAATGGCAGCCCGGAAGAGGCGACCGGTGGTTGTGCAGAGAACGGAGTGTTATGTGCCATGCTTACCTGCAAATGAAAAGTATCTGCCAATGAATAGCACCTGCCAAGGCGGTGCCGTGAGCTTATGTCCCAATGGTAAAATAGCGGAGTAGCTTTGCAAGCAGTTATTCCACGGATTGGTCATTATTATCCAATATCTAAATTAACCGACATCTGAGGTACAATGACCGCAGATTCTGCAACAGCATGTTAAAGGTGTTTGAAAAAACAGCATTTGCTGAGCATTTAGCATCTTAAAATGACAATTCAACGGTGATAATCTTCCCGTTGGATGTATCAAATTGTTACTCTAGCAACGCACCGAATCAGGCGCTTATTGGCGGCCGGGTTCGGATAATATCCTTCACTGAGGAGTCAATCAGGACATGGAAATCGATAATAAAGCCCGTATTCACTGGGCGTGCCGTCGTGGTATGCGTGAACTTGATATCTCTATCATGCCGTTTTTTGAACATGAGTATGATGGCTTGAGTAATAACGAGAAGCAGGCATTTATTCGCTTACTTGAGTGCGATGACCCAGACTTATTCAACTGGCTGATGAATCACGGGGAGCCGCAGGATAGCGAGCTGCGTCAGATGGTCAAACTGATTCAAACACGAAATAAAGCCCGTGGCCCAGTGGCGATGTGATTTGCGGGTATCCTGGCACACTCAACTCTTCTCTTTATTGTCTCATGGTGTTTTAGTGATACTCACCTTGGTTGCGCCTTGGCCTCAAGGGTATACCGCATTGTGGTTGGTATTGCTGACGCTGGTGGTGTTTGAGTGTATCCGCAGCCAGAAAAATATTACGTCCTGTCAAGGCGAGATCCGGTTAAAACCCGGCAACCTGGTACTATGGAAAAGGCTCGAATGGATCGTGGCCAAACAGCCATGGATTACCCGTTATGGCGTGTTATTAAATCTACAGCAGTCGAGCAGCCGTTCAGCCCGTAAGCGGTTGTGGCTGGCCGCCGACAGTATGTCAGAAGATGAGTGGCGGCAATTATGTCAGCTATTGCGGCATTCATTTGGCTCAGATGAGGGGATGAATCAATGAAACCCTTAATCTGGCTGGTAGAGGATGAACCAAGTATCGCTGATACGCTGATTTATACCTTAGAAAGCGAAGGTTTTACCCTCCGGTGGTTTGACCGGGGGGAACCGGCGCTGGCAGCACTGGCGGATGGCCCGCCCGCTTTAGCGATAGTGGATGTTGGCTTACCTGATATCAATGGTTTTGACCTGTGCCGCCGTCTATTGGCGCGCGAACCCACGCTGCCGGTGGTATTTCTTACCGCCCGTAGTGAAGAGCTGGATCGCATAGTCGGGCTGGAAATTGGTGCCGATGATTATATTGCTAAGCCCTTCTCACCCCGTGAAGTGAGTGCCCGCGTGCGCACGGTATTGCGGCGCTTACAAAAATCACAAATTCTGGCCGCCTCTGCTATGGTGCATCAATTCGGTGATTTCACCCTGGATGAGGCCGGCGCGCGGGTGACCTATCATCAGCAGCCTCTCTGGCTCACCCGCTATGAATATCTGTTACTGAAAACCTTATTACTGGCCCCAGAGCGCATATTTTCACGTCAGCAACTGATGGATATCGTTTGGGCACAGGCAGAAGAGAGTCAGGACCGTACTGTCGATACCCACATTAAAACCCTGCGCTCAAAATTGCGTATGGCTTACGATGAGGAGTCACCAATCCGCACTCATCGTGGGTTGGGCTATAGTCTGAGTTACCGATGATGAGTTGTCAGCTATGAAGAGTCAGCGATGAAAATCGGCGTGCGCTTACTGCTAGGTTACTTTCTGATAGTGGCCATTGCCGGTTATTTTGTTATTCGTATTTTCGTACAAGAGGTGAAACCTGGCGTCCGGCGCGCCACCGAAGGCACATTAGTGGATACCGCCACACTACTGGCACAGTTTGCCCGGCAAGATATGCTGCTGGATAACGTTGCCAGTGGTCAATTGGCACAAGCGTTTGCTTCGCTAAATTTGCGGCCAATAGGTGCCAATATTGAAGGTATTCGCAAGGATCGTAACGAATATCGCGTTTATCTGACGGATGCCGACGGGCGGGTGATTTTTGATTCATCGGGTAAAGCGGTAGGGCAAGATTATTCGCGCTGGAATGATGTTTGGCTGACGCTACGTGGTGAATATGGCGCACGCAGCACCCGTACCAATCCCGCAGATGAACAAAGTTCGGTAATGTATGTGGCGGCACCGGTCATTGCTGAAAACAAAATCATCGGGGTGCTCAGTGTGGGTAAACCCAATATTTCCATGGCGCCCGTTATCAAACGCAGTGAGCGTAAGATCTTGTTGGCTGGTGGTGTCTTGCTCGGTATTGCTCTGTTGATTGGCTTGGGCTTCGTATGGTGGATAAACCGCGCTATCGGCAAATTAGTAGATTACGCTGAACGGGTGGCCGAGGGGCAGGTTGTGGCGCTGCCAGCGATCGGCAGTAGCGAGTTGAATGATTTGGCCCGCGCACTGGAAAGTATGCGTCTTAAATTGGATGGCAAAGCCTACATCGAACAATATGTTCACACCATGACTCATGAGCTGAAAAGCCCATTAGCCGCCATTACCGGTGCAGCTGAACTGCTACGTGAGTCGCCCCCGCCAGCCACCGCCCAGCGGTTTATTGTTAATATTGAGCAGCAAAGTGCACGCATCCGGCAACTGGTAGATAAAATGTTGGTGCAGGCACGGCTCGAGAGTCGGGTTGATTTACAGTTTTCTCCATTGGATATCAGTCACATACTCAAACAAACCTTCAGTGCGAAAGAGGCACAGGCTGTCAGCCGAGGTATTTACCTGCAACTGAAAAGCGCCGATAGCGCAATATTAACCGGGGATGGGTTATTACTCAGTCAGGCGCTGACCAATCTGATTGATAATGCACTGGATTTCACACCTTCAGGCGGGGCTGTGATACTCAGTGGCGAGCGGCATGAGGGGGAGTATCTGATAACGGTTGAAGATAATGGCAGCGGTATTCCTGATTACGCTCAAGAGAAGATTTTCGACCGTTTTTATTCATTACCAAGGGCCGATAGCCCGAAAAGTACTGGGTTGGGGCTGAATTTTGTGCGCGAGGTGGTCGCTATTCATCGCGGGCAGATTTCGCTGGAAAACCGCTTGCCACAAGGGGTGAGTGCCTATTTAACGCTGCCGCTGGATGCCACATGATTGGCTGACTTCACCTTCACTTCACATAGCCTCATTCTGCTTTCACTTCACTGACTTAAGCTGCTCTCCTGACCTTAAAAGGAGCGCAAGTCATGTTCAAGTCCGTACTGTTTTGGAAAATAGCCACATTGCTGGGCTTAATTCTATTGATGATGATCCCGAAAGAGATGTTACTGAACGTTATCTCTGAACGCAGTGGTTATCGGCAAAGTGTTATCGATAAAGTCAGTGACAGCACCAGCCGATCACAGAAGATCCTTGGCCCGCTAATTGTGGTGCCTTATAGCGAATGGGTAGAAAGCGAAGTTGATGGCAAGAAAAAGAGAGAGTGGATTAATCGCAGTCGCTACATACTGCCGGAGGTCATGACCGTTAGCGGTGCGCCGGATGTTGATGTGCGGCGATTGGGTATTTATAAAGCGCAAGTCTATCAGGGGGCGCTTAATTTCAACGCACAATTTGACGCTACGGCATTGGACGACTTGATACATGACGGCGTCACTATTGGCAGACCGTCACTGGTGGTGGCGCTGAGCGATTCGCGGGGTATACAGCAAATTTCGCCACTCACGGTGGGCAGCCAAAAAATTAACTTCGAACCCGGTGCTTTCCTGGGGCGGACTGCGCAAGGTGTTCATGCAGAGCTTTCATTGGCGCAGATTCAACAGAAAAAATTTGATATTAGCTTTACATTGACGCTGACTGGCACCAATAGCCTGTCGGTAGTCCCTATCGGGCGTAGCAGTGAGCTAACCTTACAAAGCAATTGGCCGCATCCTAATTTTGTCGGCGAGTTTTTACCGTTGCAGCGCAAGGTGGACGAAAAAGGTTTTCGTGCCCACTGGAGCACTAACTGGCTGGCCAACAACATAAATATCAACTTTGCGGGTGATGACCCACATGTCGACTTCAATGAGTTACCCGCTTTTAGCACCAGCTTGATTGAACCGGTCGATCACTACCAGTTAACCGAACGAGCCATTAAGTATGCCATTCTGTTTATTGGCCTCACTTTCTTCAGCTTCTTCCTGTTTGAAAGACTGACCTCACTGCGTGTGCATCCAATTCAATATCTGCTGGTGGGGGCCGCTCTGGTGCTGTTCTACCTAATGTTGCTGGCGTTCTCTGAACATCTTGGCTTCACGCTGGCTTATACTATCGCCAGTTTGAGTTGCAGCTTGTTGATCGCAATCTACCTGAGTGCGGTGCTGGGCGGGTGGCGGCGAGGCGGATTGTTTGCTGGTGGTTTATTGTTGTTGTACGGGGTTTTGTTTGGCTTGCTGCAATCGGAAGACCATGCATTGTTACTCGGCGCAGGGCTGCTGTTTATTATTCTGGCCGCAGTGATGGTGTTAACCCGGCGTTTAGACTGGTATCAAGTGGCTAACCCACAGCTATTGACCGGGCAGAAATCGACCGAAGCCAATACCGATAAGACGGTGAATAAACCGCTAGCAGTAGAGGGCAGCAGTACCGACGCGTTTCGCTTATGGGATTGATGTAACGCAAGGGATACAGAAGCGGGCACATTAGGTGCCCGTTTGGCTGACTACAGTAGCGCGTCCATCTCTAAGAGAATTTGATCACACCATTGCTCGATGCGCTCTTCGCTCAAATCGTATTGATTGACCTCATCCAATGCTAAACCAACAAAGTGTTTACCATCGGCGCTGAGTGGTTTTGGGCTAGTAAATTCAAACCCTTCCGTCGGCCAAAAACCGATAAACTCCACTCCCAGTGGGGCGATATGATCGTGCAGCATACCAAGGGCATCCAGGAACCATTCGCTATATCCGAATTGATCGCCCATGCCATACATGGCGACAATCTTTCCCTTCAGATTAAGCTGCGTTAACTGTGGCCAGATGGCTTCCCAGTCTTCCTGTAATTCGCCGAAATCCCAGGTAGGGATACCTAAAATCAGGATGGAATAGGCTTCCATTAACTGGGGACTGGCATCCTTTAGGTTGTGCAAATCAACCAAATCTTCGCCAAGAATATCGCGTATTTTTTCTGCCACCATTTCGGTATAGCAGGTGCTGGAGCCGTAAAAGAGACCAATCTTCATGATGTATAGCCATAGCATTACTAATAAGGAATAGCATCGAGTGTACCAGATTTGTCTCGTCATCAGGCATAATGGCGCTTGAGTTCAATCAAAGAGAGAAACAACAATGCAACAGCAAAATAACCCGCTGATTGAACAGTTTCTAGATGCCTTATGGCTGGAAAGAAACCTGGCTGAGAATACACTGGCGTCATATCGTCTGGATTTACATGCATTAACCGGATGGTTAGAACATCACGGCAGTGATTTATTGCGTGCAGGTTCGCAGGACTTGCAATCCTTTCTTGCTGAGCGCATTGAAGGCGGCTATAAAGCGACCAGTTCGGCACGCTTACTCAGTGCGATGCGTCGTCTGTTCCAATATTTATACCGCGAAAAGCTGCGTGAAGATGATCCGACGGCTCTGCTCTCATCACCTAAATTGCCGCAACGCTTACCTAAAGATTTAAGTGAGGCACAGGTTGATAGGCTGCTCAACTCACCCAATGTTGATATCCCGCTAGAATTGCGCGATAAAGCCATGCTGGAAGTGCTTTATGCCACGGGCTTGCGGGTATCGGAGCTGGTCGGGTTGACCATCAGTGATGTCAGCCTGCGTCAGGGTGTGGTGCGGGTTATTGGTAAAGGAAATAAAGAGCGGCTGGTGCCATTGGGCGAAGAAGCGGTGTACTGGATTGAAAACTACATGGAGCATGGGCGTCCATGGTTGATTAATGGCCAGTCACTAGATGTGCTGTTCCCCAGCAATCGTAGCCAGCAAATGACCCGACAGACTTTCTGGCATCGCATCAAACACTATGCGATCCTTGCAGGTATTGATAGTGAACGGCTTTCACCCCATGTATTACGGCACGCTTTTGCCACGCACCTACTGAATCACGGTGCTGACCTGCGTGTGGTACAAATGTTACTGGGCCACAGCGATTTGTCGACAACCCAGATTTATACTCATGTAGCTACGGAACGTTTGAAACAGCTACATCAACAGCATCATCCACGTGCATGATTGTTTTGTAGAAAAACGATGTTGTGTGGAAAGAGATAGGATTCATAAATGAGAAAAAGTTTATTGTTATTGCCGGTGTTCATCGCCGCATTCGCCGGCCCGGTTAACGCTGATGATGCCGCTATCCAACAGACGCTAAAAAAATTAGATATTCAGCAAGCTGATGTCCAGCCTTCGCCGATCCCAGGTTTGAGCACGGTGATGACCGAAAACGGTGTGCTTTATATCTCAGCTGACGGTCAGCATCTGTTGCAAGGGCCACTGTATGATGTGAGCGGTAGCCAGCCAGTCAATGTGACCAATCAGATGTTGGTGAAAAAACTTGAAGCATTAAGCAGTGAAATGATTGTGTATAAAGCACCGCAGGAAAAACATGTTGTTACGGTGTTTACCGATATCACCTGTGGTTACTGCCATAAGTTGCATGAGCAGATGAAAGACTATAACGCGCTGGGCATTACTGTGCGTTATCTGGCGTTCCCACGTCAGGGCTTAAGCTCTCAGGCAGAAAAAGATATGCGATCCATCTGGTGTATGGCTGATCGTAATAAAGCGTTCGATGAAGCAATGAAAGGTACCGAGATATCACCGGCTACCTGTAAAACAGACATTAGCAAGCATTACCAGCTCGGCGTACAGTTTGGTATTCAGGGCACGCCTGCGATTGTGCTGCAAAACGGCACTATCGTTCCCGGTTATCTGGAGCCGAAAGAGATGTTGGCAATGCTGAATAAGCATCAGGCTTCCTTAAAAGCGGCGGGTTAATCACCCGTGACACTCAAAACTCAACTTCGTCGTCGTGAGGCGGCGGATGACAGCCATTTACCGGCGCAATTGCATCCGTTGCTGCGCCGCCTCTATGCCAGTCGTGGGGTTAAAACTGCGACAGAACTGGAACGAGGCGTAAAAGGTCTATTGCCCTGGCAGCAACTCGATGGCATTGATGCCGGGGTTACCCTGTTACAGCAAGCACTGGCTGACAAACGGCGTATCGTGATTGTCGGCGATTTTGATGCCGATGGTGCCACCAGCACTGCACTGGCAGTACTGGCTTTGCGCAGCATGGGTGGCAGTAATGTTGATTACCTGGTACCCAATCGTTTTGACGATGGCTACGGGCTTAGCCCGGAAGTGGTTGAACAGGTCGCTGCCCGTGGTGCGGAATTGATCGTCACGGTTGATAACGGTATTTCTTCTCATGCCGGGGTGGATTTGGCCCATGCCTTGGGCATTCAGGTGCTGGTTACCGACCACCATCTGCCGGGTGAAACCTTGCCAGCGGCTGAAGCTATCATTAATCCGAATCTGGTTGGTTGTGATTTTCTCTCCAAATCACTGGCTGGGGTGGGTGTTACCTTCTATCTGATGTTGGCATTGCGCGCCCGTTTGCGAGAGAGCGGTTGGTTTGATCAACGAGCTTTAGCCGTGCCCAATCTGGCTGAACTATTGGATTTAGTGGCGCTGGGGACGGTGGCGGATGTGGTGCCACTGGATGCCAATAATCGGATTCTGGTCCATCAGGGATTAAGCCGTATTCGTGCGGGGAAATGCCGTCCAGGGGTCCGTGCACTATTGGAAGTCGCCAACCGTGATGCCCGTCAATTGGCTGCCAACGATCTCGGCTTCTCCCTTGGCCCACGGCTTAATGCTGCCGGTCGTCTCGATGACATGTCTATTGGGGTTGCACTTCTTCTCACTGACGATATCGCTCAGGCCAGAGCTTTAGCAATCGATTTGGATGCCCTTAATCAGGCGCGCCGAGAGATAGAGCAGGGGATGCAGGTTGAGGCGCTGCAACTGTGCGACCAACTGGAACGTACCAGCACGGCATTGCCCTACGGCATTGCGATGTACCATCCTGAATGGCATCAGGGTGTGGTAGGGATTTTAGCCTCGCGCATCAAAGAACGTTTTCATCGGCCTGTCATTGCTTTTGCCCCAGCGGGTGAGGGATTACTGAAGGGGTCGGGGCGCAGTGTGGCTGGGTTACATATGCGCGATGCTCTTGAGCGGCTGGATACATTGAACCCAGGATTGATGCTGAAGTTTGGCGGCCATGCAATGGCGGCAGGATTATCATTGGAACAAGATAAATTCGATGAGTTCCGTCAGCGTTTTGCCGATTTAGTCGGTGAATGGATGGATGCCTCACAATTGGAAGGCGTTATTTGGTCTGATGGTGAACTGAAAGGCAACGAATTATCGCTGGAAACGGCTGAGTTGTTGCGTGATGGTGGCCCCTGGGGACAGTCTTTCCCAGAACCGACATTTGATGGCAAATTCCGTATTTTGCAGCAACGGCTGGTGGGGGAGCGTCATCTAAAACTGATGATTGAGCCGCTGAATGGCGGGCCGCTACTCGATGGTATTGCGTTTAATATCGATACCACCTTATGGCCGGACAGCAGTGTGCGTGAGGTTAAGCTGGCTTACAAACTCGATATCAATGAATATCGCGGTAATCGTAGTGTTCAGTTGTTGGTCCAGCATTTGTGGCCTTATTAGGCAACATTCCAATGAAGCCCGATGAGCTGGCTCAGGCCAGTGATTCGGGTGAATAAGTCGCGTTAACGCCACTGTGATTTCAAGTAAGCAGGAAATATAGTCAACGAGCTATAAACCGCCGAACAGATCCGTTAGAATTACCAATTCTGTGCCCTAAATAATTCAAGTTGCAGGAAGGCGGCAACTGAGTAAATTCTGATGAGTTGACGTCAGTCAATGATCCGGGTGAACGAAGACAGCCAACACTCATGCAGCTTGAAGTATGACGGGTATAATGACATTCCGTCATCTACGACTCAACGTAAGACTCAAAACCATGTTTGAAATAAACCCGGTAAAAAACCGAATTCAGGACCTGTCTGATCGGACAGACGTTCTCAGGGGGTATCTTTGACTATGATGCCAAGAAAGAACGACTGGAAGAAGTAAACGCCGAGCTGGAACAGCCCGACGTCTGGAATGAACCTGAGCGTGCGCAAGCGCTGGGTAAAGAGCGTTCTGCGCTGGAAGAGATTGTCTCGACCATTGATCAATTGGATCAAGGTATGGAAGACGTTTCCGGCTTACTGGAATTGGCGATTGAAGCTGACGATGAAGAGACTTTTAACGAAGCCATTGCCGAGTTAGAGATCCTTGACGGCAAGCTGGGCCAGCTCGAATTCCGCCGCATGTTTTCTGGTGAATATGATAGCGCCAACTGCTACCTGGATTTACAAGCGGGTTCTGGCGGTACAGAAGCCCAGGACTGGGCCAGCATGCTGCTGCGTATGTACCTGCGCTGGGCTGAATCAAAAGGCTTCAAAACTGAAATCATCGAAGAATCTGATGGTGATGTTGCAGGCCTGAAGTCTGCCACCATTAAGATCATCGGCGATTACGCCTTTGGCTGGTTACGTACTGAAACTGGCGTTCATCGCCTGGTTCGTAAAAGCCCGTTTGACTCCGGTGGCCGTCGTCATACCTCTTTCAGTTCTGCTTTTGTCTATCCAGAAGTTGATGACGATATTGATATCGAAATCAACCCGGCAGATCTGCGTATTGACGTTTACCGCGCATCCGGTGCGGGTGGTCAGCACGTCAACAAAACGGAATCTGCGGTACGTATTACCCACCTTCCGACCAATATCGTGACTCAGTGCCAGAATGACCGTTCTCAGCATAAGAACAAAGATCAAGCGATGAAGCAGTTGAAGGCGAAGCTGTATGAGTTTGAGATGCAAAAGAAAAATGCTGATAAACAGGTTCTGGAAGACAACAAGTCTGATATCGGTTGGGGTAGCCAGATCCGTTCTTATGTACTGGATGACTCCCGTATCAAAGATTTGCGTACCGGCGTGGAAACACGTAACACGCAAGCGGTACTGGATGGTGATCTGGACAAATTCATTGAAGCAAGTTTGAAAGCCGGGCTATGAGGAACTGAGATGTCAGAGCAAAAACCACAAGTCGCTGAGCAAGCGCAAGAACCAGAACTCAATAGTGAGTTACAAGCTCGTCGGGAAAAGCTGGCCTTGCTGCGGGAAAAGGGAATTGCGTTCCCTAATGATTTCCGTCGTGAGCACCTCTCTGACCAGCTACATGCTGAGTACGGCAGTAAAGAGAATGAAGAGTTAGAAGCACTGAATATCGAAGTCACTGTTGCTGGCCGTATGATGACTCGCCGTATTATGGGTAAAGCATCATTCGTCACACTACAAGATGTCGGTGGCCGTATTCAGTTGTACGTTTCCCGCGATGATCTGCCGGAAGGCGTTTATAACGAAGAATTCAAAAAGTGGGATCTGGGCGATATTCTGGGTGCTCGTGGCAAGCTGTTTAAAACTAAAACCGGTGAGCTATCTATCCACTGTAGCGAATTGCGCCTGTTGACTAAAGCGCTGCGTCCGCTGCCGGATAAATTCCACGGCTTGGCTGATCAGGAAACCCGTTACCGTCAGCGTTATTTGGATCTGATCGCTAACGACGAATCTCGCCATACTTTCAAAGTTCGTTCGCAAGTGATGTCTGGTATTCGTAGTTTCATGGTGGAAAAAGGCTTCATGGAAGTCGAAACCCCTATGATGCAAGTGATCCCAGGTGGTGCTTCAGCGCGTCCGTTTGTGACTCATCACAATGCGCTGGATATCGATATGTACTTGCGCATCGCGCCAGAACTGTATCTGAAACGCCTGGTTGTTGGTGGTTTTGAACGTGTATTCGAAATCAACCGTAACTTCCGTAATGAGGGCGTTTCCCCACGTCATAACCCAGAGTTCACCATGATGGAACTCTATATGGCGTATGCGGATTACAAAGATCTGATCGTGCTGACTGAAGAGCTGTTCCGCACTCTGACTGAAACCGTATTGGGTAGCAGTGTGGTGCAGTATGGTGAGCAGACATTCGATTTCGGTAAGCCTTTTGCCAAACTGACCATGAAAGAAGCCATTTGCAAATATCGCCCTGAAACCAATGTGGCAGATTTGGACGATATGGACAAAGCTTTGGCTATCGCCGAGTCATTAGGTATTAAAGTTGAGAAGAGCTGGGGCTTGGGCCGCGTTCAATGCGAGATCTTCGAGGAGACCGCAGAGAGCCACCTGATTCAGCCTACTTTCATTACTGAATATCCAGCAGAGGTTTCTCCGCTGGCACGTCGTAATGATGATAATCCGTTTATCACTGACCGCTTTGAGTTCTTTATCGGTGGCCGTGAGATTGGTAACGGTTTCTCAGAGTTGAATGACGCTGAAGATCAGGCTCAGCGTTTTGCTGATCAGGTTAGTGCTAAAGAAGCTGGCGATGATGAAGCGATGTTCTACGATGAAGACTACGTCACCGCGCTGGAACATGGTTTGCCGCCAACTGCTGGTTTGGGCATCGGCATCGACCGTATGGTGATGTTGTTTACCAACAGCCACACCATCCGTGACGTTATCCTGTTCCCAGCGATGCGTCCGGTTAAATAAGTTTATTGTGGTAGCGGTAATCTATAAGGGTGCTACGGCACCCTTTTTACTAAGCAAAAACCGCCATAGTTATACTTGGTTTAATCTAATCGCTTAAAATACCGGCGCTTAGACCATATCTTCGCTTGCCCACGAGAAAGAACCGGTTATAATGCAAACCGCACACCGAAGCGGGTGTAGTTCAATGGTAGAACGAGAGCTTCCCAAGCTCTATACGAGGGTTCGATTCCCTTCACCCGCTCCAATCTCCT
>NZ_JAZGQE010000170.1:0-10171 GCF_048593885.1 Yersinia sp. 1252 StPb PI
ATCGGGATTTGCTCGTTTGCTGCCTTGCTATAGCGCCAATGACTTTGGGTAATTGCCTTGGTGCTTGACGCTATAGCTGCGTTAGCGGCATTTTCCAGCTAATACTATCAGGGCGCTCGATGCGCCCTGAATAATCACAGTTTTTTCAACATCGTCACTTCGCAGTCCACATGGCCGGTATTGCCCATCGAACAGTTAATATGCTCAAAGCCCAGTTTCTCATATAAGCCAATGGCGCTGGTCAGGCTGGCAGTGGTTTCCAGATAGCAGCGACCAAAACCCTGCTGACGAGCAAACGCCAACGCTTGTAACGCTAACTGTTTTGCCAAACCTTTACCGCGTAATATGGGCAGGAAATACATTTTCTGCAATTCACACAGATCGGCTTCGCCACCTGACAACGGTGCTACGCCGCCGCCGCCAGCGATATTACCGTCGACCTCGATCACCCAATAAGCGCTACGTGGCTGACTATACAGCTCAAACAAGTGATCCAGATTAGGATCAGATACGGTATAGCCTTTATCTGCGGTCAAGCCGAATTCAGCCGAAACATCACGGATAACATTGGCGATAGCGAGATTGTCTGCGACGGTGATAGGGCGCACCAGCAGACGGATCGGTGTGGCAGTGGTCATGGCGTATTACTCTATAAACCAATGGGTAATAACATAGTAATAATCTGTAATACCATCTATACCCGTCATACTTCAAGCTGTATGTGCGTTGGTTGCACTCAATAACCCGAATCACTTACTACCAGTAAGCTCATCGGGATGAATGAGCCTCATCCTGCGGGCTGGCATAAATGCTGTTCAAATCGGTTCCCGACCGATTTGTCTCTCGCTTGCCGCCTTCCTACAACTCGAATTATTTAGGGTATGACACTGAATGAATGTAATGATAAAAAAAACAGCGGCTAAATAATTAGCTCGCTGTTCTTATCAGGCTGTCGGGACCCGGGTTAATTACAGAGCAGCGATGACTGCCTGCTGCTCAATTAACTTTTGTTTGGCTTCAGCACAGGCCGCCATTCTTTCACGCTCTTTGGCAACTACCGCTTCAGGCGCGCGCGCCACAAAGCCTTCGTTACCCAGTTTGCCTTCGATACGCTCAATCTCTGCTTCCAGTTTTGCGACTTCCTTCGCCAAACGATCCAGCTCAGTGGCTTTATCGATCAAGCCCGCCATTGGAATCAGCACTTCTGCGCCTTCAACCAGTTTGGTCACCGACACTGGGCCTTTATCACCGTCAGCGAGCAGAGTGAGAGAGGACAAGCGTGCCAGCGACTGGATGAAACTCTGGTTTTCTAACACACGGCGCTGAGCTTCAGCACTGGCTCCACGCAGTATGACTTCCAGCGGCTTACCTGGCGCGATGTTCATCTCTGCACGGATATTACGCACCGCAATGATGGTTTGCTTGATCCACTCCAAATCACTCAGGGCTTTCTCATCGACCTGGCTGGCATCATATTCTGGGAAAGGCTGTAGCATAATGGTATCTGCTGTGATGCCTTTCAGGGTTTTAACCCGCTGCCAGATAGTTTCAGTGATGTAAGGAATGATTGGATGCGCCAGGCGCAGCAATGCTTCCAGAACCTCAATCAGGGTATGACGGGTACCGCGCAGTTCAGCATCAGAACCACTGTTCATCACCGGCTTGGTCAGCTCCAGATACCAGTCACAGAACTGGTTCCAGGTAAACTCATACAAAATACCCGCCGCCAGATCGAAGCGGTAAGTATCCATCGCTTCACGGTAGGCTTTGATGGTCTGATTGAATTCCGCCAGAATCCAGCGGTCAGCCAGTGATAGCACCATTTCGCCGCCGTTCTGCCCGCAATCTTGTCCTTCAGTATTCATCAGCACGAAACGGCTAGCATTCCACAGCTTATTACAGAAGTTACGATAGCCTTCCAGGCGTTTCATGTCCCAGTTGATATCACGGCCGGTAGAGGCCAGCGCTGCCAGCGTAAAGCGCAGGGCATCAGTGCCGTGCGGTTCAATACCATTCGGGAACTGTTTCTCGGTGCGCTTGCGGATTTTTTCCGCCAACTGTGGCTGCATCATGTTGCCGGTACGTTTTTCCAGCAACTCTTCCAGTGAAATACCGTCAACCATATCCAGTGGGTCGATGACGTTACCTTTCGACTTGGACATTTTCTGCCCTTCGTCATCGCGAATAAGACCGGTCATATAGACGGTCTTAAACGGCACCTGCGGCTTACCATTTTCATCTTTCATAAAGTGCATGGTCATCATGATCATGCGGGCAATCCAGAAGAAAATAATGTCGAAACCACTGACCACAACACTGGTCGGGTGGAAGGTTTTCAACGCATCGGTTTGCTCAGGCCAGCCCAATGTGGAGAATGTCCACAGACCGGATGAGAACCAGGTATCCAGCACGTCTTCGTCTTGACGCAATGCCACGTCTGCGCCCAGATTGTTTTCGCGGCGCACTTCAGCTTCATCGCGGCCGACGTACACTTTACCTTGCTCGTCATACCAGGCCGGAATACGGTGGCCCCACCACAGTTGGCGAGAGATACACCAATCCTGAATGTCGCGCATCCATGAGTAATACATGTTTTCGTACTGCTTAGGCACGAACTGAATTTCACCGTTTTCTACCGCTTCAATGGCAACTTTAGCCAGCGGTGCTGTGCGTACATACCATTGGTCGGTCAGCATCGGCTCGATAACCACGCCGCCACGGTCGCCATAAGGCACCGTCAGGTCGTGCGGTTTAACCTCTTCCAGCAGGCCAAGTTTATCAAATTCAGCGACGACAGCTTTACGGGCAGCAAAACGTTCCAGACCCTGGAATTGTTCTGGGATTGCACCGCTGCAAGCATCGGTAGCTTCACCGTTAGTATCAAACACTTCAGCTTCAGCACGGATATCACCGTCGAAAGTCAGAATGTTGATCATCGGCAGGGCGTGACGTTTACCTACTTCATAGTCATTAAAGTCGTGCGCTGGGGTGATTTTCACGCAACCAGTGCCTTTTTCCATATCGGCATGTTCGTCACCGAGGATCGGAATACGGCGGCCAACTAACGGCAGGTAAACTTCTTTACCGATCAGATCTTTATAGCGCGGATCTTCCGGGTTCACTGCAACACCGGTATCACCCAATACGGTTTCCGGGCGAGTGGTGGCGACCACCAGATAATCTTTACCTTCGGCGGTTTTGGCACCATCGGCTAGCGGATAACGCAGATGCCACATGGAACCTTTGGATTCGCGGTTTTCTACTTCCAGATCAGAAATAGCGGTGCGTAGTTTTGGATCCCAATTCACCAGGCGCTTGCCACGGTAAATCAGATCTTCTTGGTGCAGGCGAACAAACACTTCTTTAACCGCATTAGACAGGCCATCGTCCATGGTGAAACGCTCACGTTCCCAATCCACAGAGTTACCCAGACGGCGCATCTGGCGAGTGATGGTGCCGCCGGACTCGCCTTTCCACTGCCAGATTTTATCGATAAACGCATCGCGGCCATAATCGTGGCGGGTTTTGCCTTCTTCTGCGGCAATCTTACGCTCAACCACCATTTGGGTTGCGATACCGGCATGGTCGGTACCCGCCTGCCAGAGGGTATTTTTCCCCTGCATGCGCTGGTAGCGAATCAAGGTATCCATAATCGTCTGCTGGAAAGCATGGCCCATGTGCAAGCTGCCGGTTACGTTTGGCGGCGGGATCATGATGCAATAGCTTTCTTTACTGGTATCGCCGTTCGGTTTGAAATAGCCCTGTTTTTCCCAGTGTTCATACAGCGGCTGTTCGATTTCTTGCGGGCTGTATGTTTTATCGAGGGACGGCTCAGTTTTGTCGATATTAGAAGGTGTGTTTTCCATTTTCTTTTTATTTCAATTAGTTGGCGGCGTTGCCGTAGTCAAGTGGAAGCCGACGCTGCGATAAGACTTATATCGGTCGCGCGCCAACTGTTTCAAATTTTCTTCGTAAGGGACGAAGTCTACCACTTCATGGAAAGCGGTGGCAAAACCTGCGAACTCTGGCAGCAGGCTGATAAGCAGGTCGCGGGGTGAATTACCGCGCCGTTCCGGCCAGGCAAGTTCGACTGGCGCGCCATATTTTGGCCCTTCACCGGCCAGATTGTGTGGCACAAATTGGTCTGGTGCTCGTTGCCACAGGGCTTCATCCAGCCGCTGAGCCTGTTCCTGACTTTCACAGGCGATTAGCACCCGTTTGCCCGCCCGCCAATGGACAGCTGCAACTTCGCAGGCCAACGCCTCATGAGCACGTAGTTCACCGGCGGGCGTGTCGTGTTCGAGCAGGTAGAAGGTGGCGTTTTTCATAGGTTCTCAGCACCCTTCGTCCTTGACGCCGCAGGGGTGTTGGCTGCACTCACTCACCCGAATCACTTGACTGTGTAAGCTCATCGGGATGAGTTCGTTTGCCGCCTACCTGCAACCCCAATGAGTTTGGGTGTATATCAAATGGAATACATCAAACGATTAATCGTCGCCGTTTAGTCCTGCACGATTTAGCAGGAACTGAGACAACAACGCGACCGGACGGCCTGTTGCACCTTTGTTCTTGCCTGAACGCCAGGCTGTACCGGCGATATCCAGATGCGCCCAGCTATATTTACGGGTAAAGCGCGACAAGAAGCAGCCTGCGGTAATGGCTCCACCAGCACGGCCGCCAATATTTGCCATATCGGCAAAATTGGAGTCCAGTTGCTCGGCGTATTCATCACCCAGCGGCAAGCGCCATGCACGGTCACCGGCTTGTTCGGACGCCCCAATCAGCTCATGAGCCAATGGATTATGATTCGACATCAAACCGGTAATGTGGTGCCCTAATGCCACCACACACGCGCCGGTCAGTGTCGCGATATCAATCACCAGTTCTGGATCAAAACGCTCAACGTAGGTCAGCGCATCGCACAGTACCAAACGGCCTTCCGCATCGGTATTCAACACTTCGACTGTTTGGCCGGACATGGTGGTTAGAATATCACCAGGGCGATAAGCACGGCCACCCGGCATATTCTCACAACCCGCCAATACACCAATTACGTTCAACGGCAATTGCAGCTCAGCCACCACCCGCATCACGCCATAAACGGTTGCTGCACCGCACATGTCGTATTTCATCTCGTCCATGCCTTCGGCCGGTTTGATGGAAATACCACCAGAGTCGAAGGTCAGCCCCTTGCCTACCAGCACAATTGGCTTAGCGTCAGGGTTCGGATTACCCTTATATTCTATCACCGACATCAATGATTCATTCTGCGAACCATGGCCAACAGCCAGATAAGAGTGCATTCCCAGCTCTTTCATCTGTTGCTCACCAATAACGCGAGTAATGATGTTGGTGCTAAACGCATCGGCCAGTTGGCGCGCCTGAGACGCCAGATACGCGGCGTTACAGATGTTGGGTGGCATATTGCCCAAGTCTTTAGCGGCTTTGATACCAGATGCCACAGCCAGACCGTGCTGTATTGCGCGCTCACCGCTGGTCAATTCGCGGCGGGTTGGCACATTGAACACCATTTTACGCAACGGGCGGCGAGGCTCGGTTTTATTACTTTTAAGTTGATCGAAGGTGTAAAGCGTTTCTTTGGCTGTTTCTACCGCCTGACGCACCTTCCAATAAGTATTGCGGCCTTTAACATGCAGTTCAGTCAGGAAGCAGACTGCCTCCATTGAACCGGTGTCATTAAGGGTATTGATGGTCTTCTGGATCACTTGCTTGTACTGGCGTTCATCAAGCTCACGCTCTTTACCACAACCAATTAACAAGATGCGCTCGGAGAGAATATTCGGCACATGGTGCAGTAACAGCGTCTGCCCGACTTTGCCTTCAAGTTCACCACGGCGCAATAAAGCGCTGATGTAGCCATCACTAATTTTGTCGAGTTGTTCGGCAATGGGAGATAGACGACGAGGTTCGAAAACGCCGACTACAATACAGGCACTGCGCTGTTTTTCCGGGCTGCCGCTCTTTACACTGAACTCCATGCACTCTCCTGAATCTTAAAGACAAAGGCGGAAGCTGCCGCTAGAATGTAGCGCTCCGCAACGATCTCTCTCCGTTGTGTTAACGACGTGTGTTAACCTTAACGGCATAAGTTGTTTTGTTTTGGCGACTATAAGCATGTTCCTATAGGACACCTAAACGCTAGATGCTGTAATACTATTTTAGCTGTGAAGGTTGCCATATGATGAGAATAAATGGCGGATTAACGATGAAACTATCGATTTTCCTGCAAAAAGACAAGTTTTCACAGGCGTATTAGCGTGATCATCATTAGATATCTGGTACGGGAAACACTTAAGAGCCAAATTGCGATTCTGTTCATCCTGCTATTAATCTTCTTTAGTCAGAAGTTAGTACGGATATTAGGCGCTGCGGTCGATGGTGAAATACCGACAAACCTGGTTTTATCCCTTTTGGGGCTCGGTGTGCCGGAAATGGCACAACTTATCCTGCCATTGAGCTTATTCCTTGGCCTGCTGATGACGTTGGGCAAATTGTACACGGAGAGTGAAATCACCGTGATGCATGCCTGCGGCATGGGCAAAAAATCCCTCATAATGGCTGCATTGATTCTGGCGCTGGTGACTTCTGCTCTGGCGGCGGTTAATACCATCTGGCTTGGTCCGTGGTCTTCTAAACATCAAGATGAAGTATTGAACGACGCCCGCGCTAACCCAAGCCTGGCCGCTTTGGCCGGTGGGCAGTTTAAGTCTTCAACCGATGGCAATTCAGCCTTATTTATCGGTAATGTGACAGGCAAAGAGTTTAACCGTGTATTTTTGGCACAATTGCGGCCAAACGGTAATCAACGCCCCTCTGTGGTTGTGGCAGATAGCGGCCATATGACCGAACGGCCAGATGGCTCACAAGTGGTTATTTTAAACAAAGGTACCCGCTATGAAGGCACCGCGTTGTTGCGCGATTTCCGCATCACTGATTTTGTTGATTACCAAGCAATAATCGGCCATCAGGAAGTGCAACAAAACAACAATGTGGCTGAACAGATGAGCATGAAACAGCTATGGCGTGCAAATGAACCCGATGCCCGCGCAGAGTTTCATTGGCGTCTGACACTGATTGTATCGGTGATTATCATGGCGTTGTTGGTGGTGCCACTGAGTGTTGTCAATCCACGTCAGGGGCGAGTGCTGAGCATGTTGCCGGCAATGTTGCTGTATTTGATTTTCTTCCTGTTACAAAGCTCCCTGCGCTCTAATGCAGGTAACGGCAAGCTGGACCCACTTGTCTGGATGTGGACCGTAAACGGTGCATATCTGGCGGTTGCGGTGGTATTGAACCTGTGGGATGGCCTGCCGGCTCGTAAGTTACGTGCGCGATTGAGAGGTGCTGCCTGATGTTTGGTGTATTAGACCGTTATATCGGACGGACTATCCTCAATACCATTTTGATGACGTTATTCATGCTGGTATCGCTCTCTGGCATCATCAAGTTTGTCGATCAGCTACGTAAAGTCGGGCAGGGTGACTACTCAGCAGTTTCCGCTGGCATGTACACCCTACTTAGTATCCCTAAGGATATTGAGATCTTTTTCCCGATGGCGGCGCTATTAGGCGCATTGCTGGGTCTTGGGTCATTAGCGACTCGCAGTGAACTGGTGGTGATGCAGGCATCAGGTTTTACCCGCATGCAAATCGCTGCGTCGGTGATGAAAACCGCGATTCCGCTGGTATTGTTGACAATGGCGATCGGCGAGTGGGTTGCGCCTCAAGGTGAGCAGATGGCGCGTAATTTCCGCGCTCAGCAGATGTATGGCGGTTCACTCTTATCAACGCAATCGGGTCTGTGGGCGAAAGACGGTTCTGACTTTATCTATATCCAGCGGGTATCGGGTGACAATGAACTGACCGGGGTTAACATTTATCATTTTGATAAACAAGATCGCCTGCTTTCGGTGCGTTACGCCGCAACAGCCACTTATGACGACAATATTTGGCGTTTATCGCAGGTTGATGAATCTGATCTTACCAATCCTAAGCAAGTGACTGGTTCTCAGACCTTGACTGGCGAGTGGAAAACCAATCTGACCCCAGAGAAACTGGGGGTGGTTGCGATGAATCCCGACTCGCTCTCCATTCGTGGTTTATACGATTACAGTAAGTACCTGCGGCAAAGTGGGCAGGAATCGAGCCGTTACGAGTTGAACATGTGGGGCAAGATATTCGCACCATTCTCAGTCGCGGTAATGATGCTAATGGCGTTGTCATTTATTTTTGGCCCATTACGTAGTGTACCGATGGGGGTTCGGGTGGTTACCGGTATCTTCTTCGGCTTTGTTTTCTACGTACTGGATCAGATTTTTGGTCCACTTAGTTTGGTTTACAGCATTCCACCGGTCATCGGTGCGCTGTTGCCGAGTATACTTTTCCTCCTAATCAGTGTTTATTTGCTGCTAAAACGGCGTTGATGGCGTTTTTTTCGACACTTAGACTAAACTTGGTGGGATAACAGTTGCATGCAGATCATTGCTAGGTATAATTCACCTCGTTCTCCGCATACTACTTCAGTGCCGAAGTGGCGAAATCGGTAGACGCAGTTGACTCAAAATCAACCGCCGCGAGGCATGCCGGTTCGATTCCGGCCTTCGGCACCATTAGTATGTAAATAGACCTCAACTGAGGTCTTTTTTTATGTCTAAAATCCAGTCCCCGCAAGGCTTTGCCCCGCTTTTCAGTCAACCGACGTCAATCTGAGTTACCCCACATCAACATGCTTGTGAGTATAGAACCGAGTATATATGCTGGTTCGATAATGCTTATATACTCACGGCAGCATATGGAAGGAATACCATCATGGCCCTGACTGATACCAAGGTGCGTTCGGCAAAACCTGAAGCAAAGGAATACTCGCTAGTAGACGGCGATGGCATGTTTTTGTTGATACACCCTAACGGCTCCAAATACTGGCGCTTTCGTTTCCGCTTTGGCGGTAAACAACATCTGATGGCTTTTGGTGTTTACCCAGAGACATCTCTTGCTGATGCCAGACATAAAAGAGAAGCTGCCAGAAAACTGGTTGCGGCAGGTATTGACCCCCGCGAACAAAAACGTGCAGTAAAAGAAGAGTTGGCTAAAGAAGTCTTCACCTTCGAAGTGGTTGCCAGAGAATGGCATGCGACTAATAAGAAGTGGTCAAAAGATCATAGCTCCCGAGTTTTGAAAACCCTGGAAGACTTTCTTTTCCCCTCTATCGGTAAATGCAATATTACCGAACTTAAAACCCGCGATTTGCTGGCACCCATCAAAGTGGTAGAGAAATCAGGGCGTCTTGAAGTGGCTTCGCGCCTACAACAGCGTACCACAGCAATCATGCGCTACGCCGTACAAAGCGGTTTGACCGATTATAATCCCGCGCAGGAAATGGCAGGAGCTGTCGCTACAGCAAAAAGGCAACATCGTCCCGCTTTAGAACTTAGCCGAACTCCTGAGCTCCTTCATCGTATTGACACATACACCGGTAGACCGCTCACTCGTTTAGCTATAGAAATAACGTTGCTTACCTTTATCCGTTCCAGCGAACTGCGTTTCGCCCGTTGGTCAGAGATCGACTTCGAGACAGCAATGTGGACGATACCGGCAGATCGCGAACCATTGGAAGGGGTTAAGCATTCTCACCGTGGATCTAAGATGCGAATGCCGCACCTGGTGCCTTTATCTCGTCAGGCCCTTGCAGTCCTTGAGAAAATAAAACGACTAAATGGTAATCGCGATTTAATTTTCGTTGGCGATCATGACCCGCGTAAACCAATGAGTGAAAATACGGTAAACAATGCACTCCGGGTGATGGGCTATGACACGAAAGTTGAGGTTTGCGGGCATGGATTTAGGACTATGGCATGTAGTTCGCTGATCGAATCAGGGATGTGGTCGAAGGATGCGGTCGAGCGGCAGATGAGTCATCAGGAGCGTAACTCTGTACGTGCGTCTTACATTCATAAGGCAGAGCACTTGGATGAACGCAGGCTAATGCTGCAGTGGTGGGCTGATTTTCTTGATACTAATCGAGAGAAGGCGGTGAGTCCGTTTGATTTTAGGAAATTGAAATGAGTTCTTTCGAAGTCATTTCTTTAAAATAGAACTATAGGTAAAGCCGGTTACTTAACTACCCGGCTATAACATAAATTTATAGTAATATA
>NZ_JAZGQE010000171.1:0-10006 GCF_048593885.1 Yersinia sp. 1252 StPb PI
ATTCAAAGAGGAACATGTCATGAATCTAGGAGCATTGATTTCAGAAAGTCGTAATCCGGCCACGATGGAGCTGGATAAGCTCTCTACGCTCGAAATGTTGACCTGCTTTAATGATGAAGATCGCAAAGTGCCGGAGGCCATTCGTTTGGTGTTACCGGCTATCGCTCAAGCGGTAGATTTAGCCGCGGAGTCCTTAAAGCAAGGTGGGCGGCTCATTTATCTGGGGGCCGGTACCAGTGGTCGGCTCGGCGTGCTGGATGCTTCCGAATGCCCACCGACCTTTGGTGTGCCTCATGGCAGGGTGATTGGTCTAATTGCCGGTGGCCCGGGTGCTTTATTCAAAGCGGTGGAAGGTGCTGAGGATGATATCGCGCTCGGTGTGCGGGATCTGCAAGATTTAAAGCTGACGGCAACTGATATGGTGGTCGGGCTGGCAGCTTCTGGTCGCACGCCTTATGTCATCGGTGCGCTACGTTATGCCCGCCAACTTGGGTGCCCAACGGCGGCTATTTCTTGTAACCCAGACTCTCCTATCGCGCAAGAAGCTCAGGTTGCGATTTCACCGGTAGTAGGGCCGGAAGCCCTCACTGGTTCTACGCGTATGAAGTCGGGCACCGCGCAGAAGTTGGTACTGAATATGCTATCCACTGGGGCGATGGTGAGACTGGGTAAGGTTTATCAAAATCTGATGGTAGATGTGAAAGCGACTAACGTGAAGTTGGTTGATCGCGCTTGTCGTATTGTGGTTGAAGCCACCGGGGCCAGCCGTGCAGAGGCTGAAAATGCCTTATCACAAACCGAGTTTAACGTAAAACCAGCCATTTTGATGATTCTGAAAGGCGTGAGTGCCGAGCAGGCTCGCCAGGATCTACAGCAACATAATGGCTATTTGCGTGCAGCATTGTAAGACGCACCCTCAGGGGATTAGCACTCGTTGGTAATTGGCCTCGATGCCGCAGGCAAAGTGATGTTGTATTTAGTCGCGATGATTGTCACCATACTTGCAGGTTTCATATTTAACTGGTTTATGGGATTCAATGATCCTGAGGAGTAACGTTTGAGCGCAGAGCAGGCCACATCGACCTTTGAGCAAACTGACAGTAACCGCGAGGGGACGGCCGAGGCATTATCAGAAAACGCCAAACGCATTGTCTTCTTTGATCTGGATGGCACGTTGCATCAACAGGACATGTTTGGCAGTTTTTTGCGTTTTTTGTTGCGACATTTACCGCTAAATCTGTTGCTGGTGGTCCCATTATTGCCGGTGATTGGGCTGGGATTGCTGCAGGGCGGTCGTTGCGCTCGTTGGCCAATGAGCCTGTTACTGTGGGCGATAACCTTCGGTCGGCGCGAAGCGCATTTGAAAGATTTGGAATTACGTTTTGTGAATGATTTTCGCCAAAAAGTTACCGAATTTCCCGTGGTCGTGATGCGTTTGCGCCAATATCTGGAGAGCCATGACGCACAGGTATGGTTGATAACTGGCTCGCCGCAACGGCTGGTGGAACAGGTTTATCATGATTCGGCGTTTATTCACCGTTTGCGGTTGGTCGGTAGCCGCATGGCGCGGCGTAATGGCGGCTGGGTGCTACCTCTGCGCTGTTTGGGGCCAGAGAAAGTGGTGCAACTGGAACAGCGTTTGGGATCGCCGCTGAAACTTTATAGCGGATACTCGGACAGTAAGCAGGATAACCCGCTATTGTATTTTTGCGAGCATCGCTGGCGGGTCAGTAAAAGCGGCGAATTACAGCAATTAGAATAAACGCCCATTGCAGTCATTCGCCATTTTAAGTGGTTTTGGCTCTAGTGTGTGACGTCATTATCATGGTGGCCGAGCCGCCATATTCGTTCGGCATGCCGGCCCAGTAACCACAAGCTAATGCCGAGCAGCAGGAAGAAGATAGTTTTCGGCATCGCATCCCAGAAGAACTCAAAGAAACGGGTATACAAGTTGATGGCCAAAAATGTCAGGCCGAAGCCGCGCAACATGGCATCATCTCGTTTTAGTCCCAGCCAAATAGCGACGCTGGCGGCAATGGCAAACAATAGACTCCAATGCAGTAACTCTATCTGGCGCACCTGATACCAATAGTCCAGGTCACCGTAATTGCCAAAAATAGACAATAACCACAGGGCAATAAACAGATAAAGCAGCCCCATCGCCTGTGACACCCGATCTAGCCGACGTTGTGCCAACTGCGGTTGCAACACCAGTGCCGCTGCACAAAGTAGCAGGCCAAAAGCAATAAAGCGTATCGGGTAGCTCATTCCCAGCCAGTAGGCGCCCCAACCGGACAAATAGCCAGTTTCTGCCCCAAACGCATTACCCAGTGACAGCAAGGCAAATAGCCATACTAATGGCGCACGACCAAACCAGCCCACCACACCATAGATGACGGTACCCAACAGCAGTAATACTGAGATGCGACCACTACCATTATCCAGCCACTCACCGAGTTGGCCGATGGCGGCTGCGGTAAATATTACGCCGAGAAAGAGTACGGCTTCATTACTGTAAATCTTACTGGGATCTCGCCGGCGGCGGTTAAAGCCCCAGCCGTAAAATGCGGCGGCCAATATCGCCGTGACCACCACCCGCACCGGGGGATCAAAGCGGAAAAACTGGCTTATCCAGTTGAGTAAGAAAGTATCAGCCATCAGGCTGCCAATGGCGATAACCAGCGAAGCCAGTGCGGCAAGAAAGGCGTAACCGGCTAATCTGCGCCAGTCAAACGGTTGAACATCAATATTCTGTAACAGACGTTGATGCTCTTCCTCAGGGATAACGCCTTCACTGGCCCATCCATTCAGGGTTTTACGTACTACCGCGGCATTTTTCTTGCTGAGCTTCATGTAGCTGGCTTCCATATGCTGATAATTTATATCAGGAATGATTTATATCCTGCCGGAACATTAACCGATCATTATGGACTGAGCTACTTTATATTGGAGATAGCGGGTATAGCGGTTGTCGCTGGCTGTGTATAATGCACGCCGCCAAAGTACCAGAGAGGTTAATGTGTCTGCTGATAAAAGTTTGTTTTCTGAATTTGATTTACCTGCTGAATACAGTGATGAGTACTGGATGCTACGGGCGTTGACGCTGGCTCTGCGGGCACAAGAAGAGGGAGAAGTCCCGGTTGGCGCGGTGTTAGTGCTGGGCAACCAGGTGATTGGCGAAGGGTGGAATAAGTCTATTCGCGATAACGACCCTACCGCTCATGCAGAAATCATGGCGCTACGGCAAGGCGGGCAGGTGGTGCAGAACTATCGTCTGCTGGAAGCCACGCTATATGTGACGCTGGAGCCATGCGTAATGTGTGCCGGAGCCATGATACACAGCCGGATCCGTCGCTTGGTCTATGGGGCCAATGATTTAAAAACCGGTGCTGCCGGTTCGCTGGTGGATATCTTGCGCCATCCGGGGATGAATCATCAAATAGAGGTCAGTGCCGGGGTACTGGCACAGACGTGTTCCCACCAATTAAGTGCTTTTTTCCGCCTACGACGTGAGCAGCAAAAGGCGTTGAAACTCGCGCGGCAGCCATGATTCGGCCCATCCGTGGGCCTTGCGACTAGGATGCGGTGGTTGGCAGTATCTTGAAATCTATTAGGTAGTTACGTGTTTTCGCATCATGTTAGTTATTGATTGACCAGCCTGGGCCGACAACCGGATAAGCTTTACCCAGTTCAGCTTCGATAGCGGCATGTTGGGCTGCTTTTTTCTCTCTTTCCTGCAAATATCCCACCAGACTGACCTGATAACGACGGATGTTTTCGACATAGTTATAAGCCTCATGGCCACGGGCGTAGCCATAAGTGGTACTTGGGTAGTAGCGCTTTTGACTCAACATCGGTAGGCGCATTTTTACATCAACCCAACTGTCTGGATTACCATTCTGATTTTTAGTCAGGCGACGAGCATCCAGCATATGACCATAACCCAGATTATAGGCAGCCAGCGCGAACCAAATGCGCTCATCTTCTGGAATACTCTCCGGCACTTTTTGCATTAACCGCTGCAAGTAAATGGAGCCACCTTTAATACTCTCCTCAGGATCAACCCGGTCTTTAACCCCTAAACCATTTGCTGTGGCGCGGGTTAGCATCATTAACCCCCGCACGCCAGTCGGTGAGGTGGCTTGTGGGTTCCAATGGGATTCCTGATAAGCAATTGCCGCCAGCAGTTTCCAGTCAATTTCCCCGGCATGTTTTTCAAACAAGGATTGGAAAGAGGGCAACACACTGTCGATGGCTGACAGGAATGTTTTGGTATCGACATAATCAAAGCTACCGACATGGCCGAGATATTTTTCCTCCAGCCGCGCCAGACTACCGTCTTCAACCATCTCGCTGTAGAAATCGAGCATGGCGGCATACAGGCTATCATCGTCCCCCTTCTGGAAATACCAGGTTACTGGCTCTTCATCCGTAACATCAAAGGCAACCGCTAATTGCGGATGGATGCGTTGCAGTAGGGCAATGGTCACCGAATCACCCAGGGTATAGTCAAGTTTGCCGTCCGCGACCTGTTCCAGTAACTCTTTGCCAGAACGATCAACGGATGATCCCCAGTTAAGATCGGGATATTTGCTCTGCTTAAGTTGTTTGAGGGTGGTCATATGGGCTGATCCAGAGGCGACAATCAATTGGCCCTTCAGATCACTGAATGATTTTGGCCGTGGTTTACCCAATCGGTATACTAACTGTTGCGAGACTGAATAATAGGCAGGGCCGGTACGCGCCCGATTAAGACGCTCACGGTTATAAATTAGCCCGGCAGCCAGCATGTCTGCATCATCGTTATCAAGTGCATCAAACAAGTCATCAATATTATGATGAGGGGTAATGACGAGCTTAACCCCCAGATAGTCCGCAAAACGGTTGGCTAGCTCATAGTCAAGACCGGAAGGGCCATCCTTTCCGGTAAAGTAGATAAGTGGTGAGCTAATCGTGCTAACACGTAGCTCGCCACGGGCTTTTATACGGTCTAGTTGTCCTTCTTGACTACTGCGCCAGGGAATATTGGGCCACAGCGCGAGGGCCAGAAGTAAGGCAACTACACCGATAACAAAGTAATTTAATTTTATGCGCGTCAAATAGTTATCTCTCGGCAGCGCTCTTTATCTGTGTGTTGTGAAGTAAGAATCGACATGGTTAAAACCCCAGTGGAGTGGCATTTTGCGCAACAAATCGTCAGTGTGCAACTTTATTGCGAGCTTATTTATTCAGTATTGGTGTTCTATAGATAACGACAATTTCTGACTCAATTATTAATAATAGCTACGCAAACGGTTTCGTCGGAGGCGTAGATTCACTATAATGCCCGCGTTTTCCCCTGTTTTGCGCCAATAAATGCTGCGCCCAATGAAGTGCTGTTCCAGTCGCTTCGAAGAGAGAGAAACTTAGATTATGGAAATACTGCGTGGTTCGCCCGCTTTGTCGGCTTTTCGTATTACCAAACTGCTGTCCCGTTGCCTGGATGCTCACCTTTTGGTGAGTGATATCTACGCCGAATATGTTCACTTTGCCGATGTTAGCGCTCCGTTAAGTGCTGATGAACACGCCAGGCTCCAACGGCTGCTTAAGTATGGACCCTCTCTCCCTGAACACGCGCCAGAAGGGCGTTTGTTACTGGTTACGCCAAGGCCGGGGACCATTTCTCCGTGGTCTTCCAAAGCGACGGATATTGCGCACAACTGTGCGTTGCCACAGGTTCTGCGTCTGGAACGTGGCCTGGCTTTCTATATTCAAGGCCCAGACCTGAATGAAAGCCAATGGCAACAATTGTCGGCGCTGCTGCATGACCGCATGATGGAAACGGTATTCACCGATTTGCAGCAAGCAGAGCAGTTATTCTCTCATCATCAACCCGCCCCAGTACAACGGGTGGATATCTTGGCGCAGGGCCGCAGTGCACTGGAGCTGGCTAATATTAAGCTGGGCCTGGCTCTTGCTCCAGATGAAATTGACTATTTGCTGGCCGCCTTTACCGGTCTGGGGCGTAACCCGACCGATATTGAGCTGTATATGTTTGCTCAGGCAAACTCTGAGCATTGTCGGCATAAAATCTTTAATGCAGATTGGATAATTGACGGTGTTTCTCAGCCTAAAACACTGTTTAAAATGATCAAAAATACCTTTGAACACACACCGGATTACGTATTGTCAGCCTATAAAGACAATGCGGCGGTGATGGAAGGTTCTCAGGTCGGGCGCTTCTTTGCTGCACCTGATAATGGCGTTTATGATTACCATCAGGAAGCGGCGCATATCCTGATGAAAGTAGAAACTCATAACCACCCGACGGCAATTTCACCCTGGCCGGGTGCTGCTACCGGGTCTGGTGGCGAAATCCGTGATGAAGGTGCTACCGGGCGTGGTGCTAAACCTAAAGCCGGTTTGGTGGGTTTCTCTGTTTCTAACCTGCGTATTCCCGGTTTTGAACAACCGTGGGAAGAGAATTTCGGTAAGCCGGATCGTATTGTGACTGCGCTGGATATCATGACCGAAGGTCCACTGGGCGGCGCGGCCTTTAACAACGAATTTGGCCGTCCGGCGCTGCTGGGCTACTTCCGTACTTATGAAGAGCGTGTCAACAGTCATAACGGCACTGAGTTACGTGGCTACCACAAGCCGATCATGTTGGCTGGTGGCATCGGTAATATTCGGGCCGACCATGTACAAAAAGGCGAGATAACGGTCGGTGCCAAGCTGGTGGTGCTCGGCGGCCCGTCGATGAATATCGGTCTGGGTGGCGGCGCGGCCTCTTCCATGGCATCGGGTCAGTCAGATGCGGATCTGGATTTTGCTTCGGTACAACGTGATAACCCGGAAATGGAACGCCGCTGTCAGGAAGTGATTGACCGTTGCTGGCAGTTAGGTGACCACAACCCGATTCTATTTATTCATGACGTCGGTGCAGGCGGTTTGTCTAATGCCATGCCAGAACTGGTCAGTGATGGTGGTCGTGGCGGCCGTTTTGAGCTGCGTGACATCCTCAATGATGAGCCGGGCATGAGCCCGCTGGAAGTGTGGTGTAACGAGTCTCAGGAGCGTTATGTTCTGGCTGTTGCCCCCGCGCAGATGGCTCAGTTTGATGAAATTTGTCGCCGTGAACGTGCGCCCTATGCCGTTATAGGTGAAGCCACTGAAGAAAAACATCTGACACTGAATGACCGCCACTTCGATAATCAACCAATTGACATGCCTTTGGATGTCTTGCTGGGTAAAACGCCGAAGATGCTGCGTGATGTCACCCGCCTTCAGGCACTGGGTGATGCATTGCAACGTGCTGAGATAAGCATCGCTGATGCGGTCAAACGGGTGATGCATTTACCGGCAGTGGCAGAGAAAACCTTCTTGATTACCATCGGTGACCGTAGTGTGACCGGCATGGTGACACGTGATCAAATGGTTGGCCCGTGGCAGATTCCGGTGGCCGACTGTGCGGTTACCAGTGCCAGTCTGGACAGCTACTATGGTGAAGCGATGTCATTGGGTGAACGTGCGCCAGTGGCATTGCTGGACTTTGCCGCCTCAGCCCGCCTGGCGGTAGGCGAAGCACTGACCAATATCGCGGCCACTCAGATTGGTGAGCTAAAGCGCATTAAACTGTCAGCTAACTGGATGTCAGCAGCCGGTCATCCGGGTGAAGATGCCGGTTTGTACGAGGCGGTGCGTGCGGTGGGCGAAGAGCTATGTCCTGCGCTGGAGATTACCATCCCGGTGGGCAAAGACTCCATGTCGATGAAAACTCGCTGGCAGGAAGGTGATGAGCAGCGCGAAATGACCTCGCCGCTCTCTCTGGTCATTACTGCTTTCGCCCGTATCGAAGATGTTCGCCATACGGTGACACCACAGCTACGCACTGATAAAGGCGATAACGCGCTGTTACTGATTGATTTAGGTGCCGGCCACAATGCTCTGGGTGCAACTGCCCTGACGCAAGTCTACCGCCAGTTAGGTGATAAACCTGCTGATGTGCGCGATGTACAGCAACTGGCTGGTTTCTTTAATGCGATGCAGCACTTAGTGGCCTCTCAGGCATTACTGGCCTATCACGATCGCTCTGACGGCGGCTTACTGGTGACACTGGCTGAAATGGCCTTTGCCGGTCACTGTGGGGTGCAGGTTGATATTCACACCTTGGGTGATGACGCGCTGGCGGCGCTGTTTAATGAAGAGCTGGGAGCAGTGATTCAGGTACGTGCTGAACAGCGTGCTGAGGTGGAAAAAGTTCTGGCAGACCACGGTCTGGCAAACTGTATTCACTATCTGGGCCGTGCTGTTGAGGGTGATAGCTTCGATATTCGCAGTGGCACTGAGGTGGTATACCGCGAGAAACGCAGTACTCTGCGCTTGTGGTGGGCAGAAACTACCTGGCAAATGCAGCGCCTGCGTGATAACCCTGATTGTGCTGATCAAGAGCATCAAGCGAAACAGGTTGAAACTGATCCGGGCCTGAATGTCCAACTGACCTTTGATCCCGCAGAAGATATTGCCGCACCTTATATCATCAAACAGGTACGGCCAAGAGTGGCAGTCTTGCGTGAGCAGGGGGTTAACTCCCACGTTGAAATGGCAGCTGCCTTCCATCGTGCTGGTTTTGATGCAATCGACGTGCACATGAGTGACCTGCTGGCTGGCCGAACTGATTTGCAATCGTTCCAGACCTTAGTGGCCTGTGGTGGTTTCTCTTACGGTGATGTGCTGGGCGCGGGTGAAGGTTGGGCAAAATCGATACTGTTTAACAACCGGGTTCGTGATGAGTTTGAAGCTTTCTTCCATCGCCCAGAAACATTGGCATTGGGGGTCTGCAACGGTTGTCAGATGATGTCTAATCTGCGTGAACTTATTCCGGGAGCCGAACATTGGCCACGCTTTGTCCGCAACCTGTCTGATCGCTTTGAAGCGCGCTTCAGTTTGGTTGAAGTGGCCAATAGTCCATCACTGTTTATGCAAGAGATGGCCGGATCTCGCCTGCCAATTGCTGTTTCTCACGGTGAAGGGCGAGTCGAAGTGCGTGATGCGGCCCATCTGGCGCTGCTTGAGCAGAACAATCTGGTGGCATTGCGCTTTGTGAATAATCAGGGTGAGGTGACCGAGGTTTATCCGGCTAACCCAAATGGTTCTGCTAACGGTATCACTGCGGTGACGAGTGCCAGTGGACGGGCAACGGTGATGATGCCACACCCAGAGCGGGTCTTCCGCACCGTCAGTAACTCCTGGCATCCAGAAGAGTGGGGCGAAGATAGCCCGTGGATGCGTATGTTCCGTAATGCGCGTAAGCAATTGGGTTAAGTGAATCGGCTTTGATTGTGATAACAGGGGCATCAGTTGATGCCCCTTTTTTACGCATGCTGATAAGGGTTTAAGATATATTCATTTATCTTTTATAACTTGAGTCATACCCAGTGGTCTGATTCGCTAGTGTCATATGAAAGGTTTTGCTAGAAATCTGGTGGTTGGTCGCCAATCCTGTAACAACCAATCGATAGTTTCCAGGTGGCAAGTTCACTAAAAACAAGGTCATATTCTTAGAGCGATTATCGATAAGTGTCGCGGTCTGTGTTTTCTCATCATCATATTGATCATAGAGATAGGTCGTAATTAGTAGGTGATCAAGCGTTGTTACCGTCATCGGTATCTCAGCCAAACTGTTTTCGAGCCAATAATGTGTTTGCACGCCATGTACGGAAAAATTATCAGTGAGAATATGACTATTATTTATCAGTATTGGTTTTACCCGTAAATCTTCAAGGGTTATGGGTTGTGCCATTGCAGATAAATTGATCAACATAATGTTGGCGAGAATCATAAGACTGATTTTCATATGAGTACCTTCCTAATGATAAGTTGTGAAACTCCAAGGCAGATACCTGTAAATCACCTTATGGGCATAAACAATTGCCAGTGTTTTCTTTTGCTGCATTTTGGCGGTTTCTTGTCGGTACCTGAGTCTGGTAATCAACGTGGCTCATTCTTGTAAATTATTAAACATCAT
>NZ_JAZGQE010000172.1:0-9915 GCF_048593885.1 Yersinia sp. 1252 StPb PI
GGCGTTAATCTGGTCAGCATAACATATCTTATAAAGGTGAATGAACTCTGACCTCTTCTTATATTGTATGGTTAATCGAGTACGATTCTAGATTAAGAATTATCTGGCAATAGTATTTGCTCCTATTGAAAATTATCTTTCTATTATATCAATGGTATTCGTTCCTCCCAGTGAGCAACTGGCAACTGGCCACCCAGTAGCGGCCAGTCAGCTACTTTCTAGAATATCGGCATAGGGATATCTCACGTTTATTACGGTATCAATTTTTTGTTCGCGACTCTTCAAACAACCGTTTTAGGAATTCTTTCTTCATAGTAGAACAACTGAATACTTGCTTGATTGCCGGGTCGTAAGCATAAATCGTGCATCCAGCGGGATAACCACTAATACCAAATAGTTTAGTTCCCTTTATCCATCAGCATTGGGTCTTCGCCTTTACGAACGTTAACACAATTGGTGTGGGCTCTGAATGATATATGAACAGATAGGGAGGCACTTTCGATATGTGTTTGTCCACACCTCAGCATGGCACCGCCCCCCGTCTTTAAGGATAGCGTTGCGTCGACCCGTAGAGTTCACTGCACGGAGCGTACAGATACCCATTATGAAGGGGCTAAAGCACAGTTCGAACGTTCACTGAATCGCCTGCAACTGGACTATGTTGACCTGTACCTTATCACCAGCCCTACGGTGATATCCATGGTGCATGGCGGGCAATGGAAGAACTACAGCAGGCCGGAAAAATCCGCTCTATTGGCGTGAGCAATTTTCATCCCGACAGACTTGCAGATCTTGTTGCATTCAATAAAGTCGCCCCCGCCGTGAACCAGATTGAAGTTAACCCCCTTCAACCAGCAACTGCATGCAGCACCGTGGATGCAAAGCCATGGGATTCAACCTGAAGCCTGGGCACCTTTTGCTGAAGGGAAAAACGGGCTATTCCAGCATCCCGTATTAACTGCGATTGGTGAGAAATACGGCAAAAGCGTGGGTCAGGTTGTCCTGCGCTGGATCTTCCAACGCGGCATCATTTCGCTGGCAAAATCAGTGCGAAAAGAGCGTATGGAAGAGAATAGCAACATTCTCGATTTTGAACTCAGTTCTGAATACATGCTACAGATAGCCGCTCTTGATACCGCAACCAGCGCGTTCTTCTCGCATCGCGACCCGGCAATGGTGGAATGGCTGACTGGCCGTAAACTTGATGTCTAAGCCGCTATAGAAGAGGAGCTTATTGATGCAAAAACGTTATCTCGGAACATTCAGGCTTGAAGTGTCTGCTCTGAGGTTGGGAGTGACAACCAGTTTTAGCGTTTCTCTGGCTCAAACCACGCAGCTAATTGCAGAATATCATTTTCTTGCAAAGTCCCTGCGTTGTAGCGTAGCTCTAGCCATGATTGGAGCCAACTGTATTTCGCTTCTGCCAAATCCCGCCGCGAGTTATACAGTTGCTGCTCAGCCAATAAGACATCCAGATTGATTCGTTCACCACCCAATACGCTGCGACGGGTAGCCAGCAGTACCTTTTGCGCTGAATCTACCGTCATTTGCCACGCACGTATTTTGGCGGCACCACTACTCGTGAGATTGAACTGGCGTTTGAGCTCCGCCAATACCTGTCTGGTTTCTTGATCGAGTTCCGCCTGCGACTGTTGATAGTGTGCCGTTGCCTGCCGAGTCGCACTGGAAACACTCCCCCCAGCATAAATAGGCACATTCAACTGTAGACCAATGTTTTGCGTATCATATTTCTGGTTATAATTATATTCCGCTTCAGAGCGAGAATTACGGGAGGAGGCCACCAGTTGCAAGGTCGGCAGATGACCGCTACGACTGTTTTCTATTTCATAATGTTTGGCATCCAGATTCTCCCGCTGGCCGGCAAGACGGGCATTATAGCGAATAGCCAGATTGCGCCACTGCGCCAATGTGCGGCCATCGCTGATATTCTGTGGCAAAGCGTCCAACGTTAATGGCCGTAACTCTGCCAAATTAACCGATCGACCGATCATATTATCCAGTTCGGTTAACTGGCTATCCAACACATCTTGTTGCTCAATAAGTTGTACCTGAGTCAACGTCAGGCGTGCAGCCGTTTCATCAATATCTGTTTGTGTGCCCTCCCCGGCAACCAATAACCGACGATTCAGTTGGATTTGTTCCTCATAAGCACGTAATTGGGCATTTAATAGGGCTGTTTTTTCCTGAGCTAATAAGGCGCTGCTATAAGCCCGATACAGCCGGACGATCAATTCCTGACTTTTATCCCGATAATGTTGATCTGCGAATAACTTACGCGCAATGCCTTGGCGATAGCGGGCATAGGCGCCGTAATCAATTAATGGTTGCCGCAAAGACAGCATGGAGACATAGCTATCGTAATCCCGTTTTACCTTACTGTTACTACGGTTATCAGCCTGACTCACTGTGGAGTAATTGGTGTTTGCCCCATAGCTGTATTGCAAGGAGGGTAATAAACCAGATAAACCTAAAGAAACCTCCTCTTGCCCTGCATCCCGCTCATAACCCGCGGCCCGAAATTGTGGATCATTATGTACTGCCAATTCCCATGCATCGAGTAATCCCAGTGCATTTCCCCGCTCAGGTAACACTAACAGGATGAAAAAAATGATTCGTAAAGTTAATGGCATCCAATGCTCCCTACTCTTCCGTTAATGCTATGTGCAAGCGATCCATCAATGGCTTAAATAGATAATTAATCATTGAGCGTTCACCGGTACGGACAAATCCTTGAACCGGCATACCAGGCTTGATTTCTAAGTGATCCAACGTCTGCCGCGCCGCCTCACTGACTTCTACCCGTAAACTGTAATAAGGCTCTTGCGTTCGTTCATCTAATATCCGGTCAGCCGACAACAATTTTACCGTCCCTTCTACTTTCGGCGTAGTGCTCTGATTAAACGCTGTAAACTGCAATTCCACCGCTAAGCCAGAGTGGATTTTATCCACCATTTCTACCGGTACTCGCGCATCCACAAAGAGCGGTTGATCATCAGGCAAAATTTCCATCAGAGACTGGCCTGCCGCGATAACACCACCTTCGGTAAAGACTTTCATCTCCACCACAGTACCGGCTACCGGCGACCGCATTTGTATATTTGCCAGATCGAAATTCGCTTTTTCCAACTGGCTGAACACTTCAGTTATGGTGGATTGCACTTCCGCCATCTGGGTGTTGACCTCTTTCCGATATTCTTGTTGACGCAGTTGGATACGGAAATTTTGTTCCTGTACTTCCCGCTCGCCCCGCTTGATTTCGCCGACAATCTGCGCTATTTCGCCGTTAAGTTGCGCATAAAGCTGCTTACTTTCCAGCATTTTATTGCGCGGGACATAGTTCTCATCCGCTAACGATTTCAATCCATCCAACTGTTGGGACAATGCTTGCTTTTGGCTATTCTTACTACCAAGAACTTGCTTCTGCGCCCCCATCGCGGCCTGTAAACCGGCAATATTGGCGCGTAATCCATCACTTTCCAACTGTAATGCTTGCTGGCGGCTATCAAGTAGTAGTTGTTGTAAGGCCAGCATTTCATCCATACCAGTCTGCCGCTTCACTTGTTGTAAACGAGGCGTCTCCACCAACTGTTTATCCCCCTTTTGCTCGGCCAATAAACGAGCTTCGTTCGCCAGCAACTGATAGTACTGCGATGTTAGTCCATTACTGGCGGAGCGTACCCTGACAGCATTTAAAGTCAGTAGCACTTCACCGGCAACTACCCTGTCGCCATCATGAACCATAATGTGGTCAACAATACCGCCTTCGGGGTGCTGAATGGCTTTTCGGTTGCCCGAAACCACCACAGTACCCGTAATCGGAACCCCTTTATCCAACGGGGCCAGTAGAGCCCAAAGGATAAAACCGCCAAAACCGGCCAATACCAACCCCCATCCCCAAGACAATGCCCGATTCTCACTGCGTTGTATTTCCTGCAAAAATGCCTGTTCCGTTTTTTTATTGTGTTCGGACATATGACTTGCTTCTCTTCTTATTGCCACTCAACCCGGTATGCCTGTTGTTTGCGCAGCGCGCTTTAGTTCAGGCTGATTAGACGCATTTAGCTGCTGTAGTTCGGCCATCACTTCGCCTGCCGGACCAAATCGCTGCTGTTGCCCCTGATTCAGGATCAATAACTTATGGGCACGAGCGGTCAACGCAGGACGATGAGTGATCAACACCAAGGTACAACCGCGTTTTTGTAGCGCATCCAGTGCCGTCAACAGGGCACGATCCCCGGTGGTATCCAGACTGGCATTCGGCTCATCCAGCACCAAAAAACAGGGATCACCATATACTGCTCTTGCCAGCGCTATCCGTTGGCGTTGACCGCCCGACAGACCCGCACCACTCTCACCAAGCTCCGTGTCATAACCTTGAGGCAGTGAGAGGATCAGCTCATGAACCCCGGCCAACTTTGCAGCGGCAACCACTTTCTCACTGTTAGTGGTACCGAATCGGGCAATGTTCTCCGCCAGAGTACCGCTGAATAATTGAATATCTTGTGGAAGGTAGCCGATATATGCACCCGATACTTCTTTGTCTAACTGATTCATATCGGCTGAATCCAGCCGCACAGTCCCTTGACTCGGCGCTTGTACTGCAACTAACAAGCGTGCCAAAGTGGATTTTCCCGAGCCGGAAGCACCCAGAATCCCCAAAGTCTCCCCCGCATTAAGAGAAAAATGAATATTATGCAAACGCGGAGGTTGATTGGTATTGGGACGGAAAGTGAGGTGTTCAACACTCAGCTCACCTGTCGGTGCTGGCAAAGTCATGCTGTCTTCACGATGGGGATGATTGTGTAACAGTAAATGCAAGCGGTTCCAGGCTTGACGTGCTGCAACCCATTGCTTCCAGACCCCAATTAACTGGTCGATAGGACTAAGCACTCGCCCGACCAAAATCGATCCGGCGATCATCATACCCGCGGTAATCTCACCGTTTACCGCCAGTAATGCCCCCAAACCTAGCATCAAAGATTGTAAAACAATGCGCGAGCTTTTCGATAAAGCAGTCACAGCCGCAGAACGTTCACTCGCCAGATTCTGCTGGCGGATAAAACCATAGTGCTGCGCTAACCAGCGCTTACGCATATTGCCTAACATTCCCATCGCTTCAATCACTTCCGCATTGCGTAAATGCGTATTGGCCTGATGGGTTGCTTGCATTGACAGCTTATTGGCTTGCGCCAATGGGTGGTGGGTAATACGTTGGTTTAACCAGGTGAGGATGATCAGAAAAATAGCACCGCCCAACGCCAGCAGACCCAGCCACGGATGTAACAGGAAAACCACAGCGAGAAATAACGGAAACCAAGGCGCATCGAAGAAGGCAAACAGAGCATTACCGGTGACAAACTGGCGTAATTGAGTTAAATCCGTTAACGCCTGTCCTGCTTTGGCATCACCATCACGCAAGTTACGCTCAAAAGCCGCATTGAAAACCTGTTGATTGAGACGCAAATCCAGTCGGGTACCAAGACGGATAACCACCAGACTACGCACCCACTCTAGCGCTCCCATAAAAAAACATAAGCCAACCATGAGTAATGTTAGCATCAGCAATGTCATCTCATTACCCGAAGCCAAAACCCGGTCATACACCTGCAACATATACAAGGAAGGTGCCAACATCAGTATATTAATAATGGCACTGAATACGCCCACACCGTAGAAACTCTGACGACATGCACCCAGCGCTTCTCGCAATCGGTCATAATTAGGAATTGAATGAGAAACCATATCTTTCCTTTAATGGTTTTCTGACAAGCGAAATATTATGTTTATGGCTTTACCTCTCAAGGAAAAAAATAAAGTCATTAGATGAAGTAGATTGGTGTTAATTCGGTATACGGCGCAATGTGACCACTCCGGTATTATCCGGCAAAGTCATTTCATAACCTTCTTGTGCTCGTTCAAAAAATGCCAATGCATTACCAGTCCCATCAGTTAAAGTAATGCCGTCCGGTGTTGGACGCCAGCCCTGCGGAGCACTACCAAGTAACTGTTTAAGGCAGGAGGATTCTCCGCTGGCATGCCAGGTCAAGTTGGGTTTAATTGCCGTGGATTTCAGCTCAATGCCGCAGACTTTCACAACAGAGCTATTTAACTGTAATTGCCATTGACCACTTAAATCACTGGCATTCGGTAGCACCAGACTGCTCGCCATAATCGCTCCTGAACTCATTAAAGTTGATATCGCCAATATGGCACCAAACAGTGACCGATAAGGTTGACGTAATGACCTCTTCACCATAAATACTCCTTTATAAACAGTGCTCGGCTTATCACCCGGACGCTGGTTTACTCTTATCAGCACAGCCTTATAGGATAAACGCTATCTTTAGATCAGACTGTTCCATAATTCATAATATAAAGAGGCATTCAGCAATAATTAACCCACTCTACATGCAACTATAAAACTCATTATTCTTGATTTATATGCTATTTTCATCTCTAACACGGTTGAGAGTTTTTTAATTACTACTTCTGTAATACGTGATAAAAACGTCTGATTAAATCAACCAGACGTTGGATAGCAATCACATCAAACAATAAAATCAGTTGCCTGAGTTGGCTGCCCCACAATTTTCACAAGAAAATCAGGTAATAATTGCCCGCCATCAACATTTAATGCCAAATCGCTGATATTAGTCTGCGGATCATAAGTTAATAATGCTTCACTGGCAGAACCGCTAAAATGATCGACAAAGTGAATACCACCGCTGCCAGTATTAAAAACGGATAAATCGATTTTATCTATACCGCCCTCAAAATCCATGATCCAGTCTGGCGCACTTGGTGAAGAATCCGTGGTCCGGCCGAAAACGAAAATATCGCTACCGCTGCCCCCCCAAAGTTTATCTGCACCGCCGCCGCCGAACAGAACATCATTGCCTGCGCCACCACGTAGTTCGTTATCTGCTCCATTACCCACCAGAACATCATTACCAGAACCACCAATGGCATTCTCAATCGTCACGTTGGCGGCGATTGAAACGTTAGCTTTTAATCCCCCGACATCAGAAAAAGCAGCTTCTTCCAGATTGATACGTTGATCAACGCTATAGCCTGAGAAATCAAAGGTATCAATGCCGCCCGCATCCCAAACAGAGAATACTTTCTGATCACTGCTATCTGTCAGGGTAAAAGAGTCGCGCTGAGTGTTGGAGTTGAAACCATAGATATTATCTTCCGTGCGGGTATCCATATTCGCACCGTAAAGACGCTGAATTGCAAAAATATCATCCACCAGTGGCGTTGACGCGTAGTGCCCCTGATGGTCAGCCCCGGATTGCCAAGCATCCCAATAACTCATGATACTGAACTGACGAGTATCTTCACCATAAACCGCATCCTTGGCAAAAGTATTACCCTGTCCGGCGTTATAATTCGCAGGGTGACTCAGACCAAGTGCATGTCCCAATTCGTGCGCCAGAGTCAAGCGGCCATACTCCATTTTCTCTGGCTCTCGGATATTATCCATATTGTAATTATACCAAGTGCTGGTATCAGCAATTCTTTCGTTAGGACCAGAAGTATAACTGGAACTGGTATATGCCTGCCCTCCCGCCAACTGCCCATCAGCCGTTAATGAATAGTTGCCCAACGTAATATTGGCTTTTTCGGTTGGCCCCACCTCGGTGAAGTGGATATTAGCGACATCAGACCAGGATTGCAGTGAAAATTTAGTTTGTGCCACTTGCTCAGGATTGAATTTAATAAACCCGTGAACATCATCCGATTTTTGAGACTGCAAATCGAGGAATGAATAAGTCAGATCAACATCGTGCCCTAAGGTCGTTTTTCCATTCCAATTTAGTTCGCTGCGGTTTAACTGCAGAGCCGACTTACCTAAATCAAAACTAATCTTTCCACTTGACGTAGTAAAACCATCGCCTCGAACTGAGTCACGGAATAAATCAATGACAGCACTATAGCCACTTTGGTTAATAGTGTTATCGATCTGATCATTAGCTATTTTATTGATTGATTTCAACGTCAAGTTCCTTGTAATTAATTAAATTCACCACCACGTCGACAGCCCACATTAATTAATGGATAGATATTCCCCCATGTAAGAAAGTGAATCCATGTCATATCCTTTGTAGTGGCATCACATAAAGCTATACTATGACATAATATAATTTGCCGACTAATTAATAGGTAAAAAATAATTATCGAATCATCACGATGCATTCTAATTATATGCTTTGAATTATTAAAATCAAGGAATGGTAATTAAAATCAACAAAACCAAAACATCTAATTACATGCATAAAGCACAGACGATATCACTATATAACCTCATCATTCCTGGTTTAACTTACTAATAACGTCTAATAAAACTCATTAGACGTTATTTTTGTTTCATAAATATAGGTTATCAAACAATAAAATCTGTTTCTTGTGCTGGCTGCCCAATTATTTTCACTAAAAAATCGGAGAATGAATGATCGCCTGTCACATTATTTAATGCTAGCTCACTAACATTGCTTCCAGCATCATAAGTCAGCATAGCTTCGCCTGCTTTACCGCTGAAACTATTAACAAAATGGAAGCCACCACTGTTGGCAAAATTGAAAGCTGAAAGATCAATCTTGTCAATGCCACGTTCAAAATCCATTATCCAATCAGCAGCTTGTGGGGTGGAGTCACTAACTTTGCCAAATACAAAAATATCTTTACCTGCCCCACCCCACAACACATCAGCACCGCCATCGCCGAACAAGATATCATTACCATTACCTCCCATTAAGGTATTACGAGCGTCGTTACCCACGATGATATCGTTACCTGAGCCACCAATCGCATTTTCGATAGTCACACCGGCCGCAATGGAAACGTTGCCCTTCAGACCACCGACATCAGTGAAGGATTTCTCATGCAAGTTAATACGTTGATCATTGCTATAACCGGAAAAATCAAAGGTATCGTTACCATCGGCATCCCAGACCGAAAAGATTAATGCCTTACTGCTGTCCGCAGCAGTGTAATAATCACGATTGGTATTGGAATGAAAACCGTATATGGTATCACCGGTGCGGGTCGTCATATTCGCTCCGTATAAATGCTGAATAGCAGCAATATCATCCAACATCGGTGCAGCAGCATAATGCCCTTTGTTATCGCCTCCGGTATTTTTTTCGTTCCAATAACTCATAATACTGAACTGACGGGTATCTTCCGCATAGGTCACATCTTTATAAGTCGGTGTCCCCTCCCCTGCATTATAATTACCGGGATGGCTAAGGCCTAGAGCATGCCCTATTTCATGGGTTAGTGTTTGCCGTCCATATTCCATGGTATCCGGGTGGCGTATATTATCGACGTTATAATTGTACCAGGTAGAACCAGATGAACTTCCACTGCCAGGCAAAAGTGCATAGGCCTGTGAATCAGCCAGTGACCCGTCGTGAGAAAGTGTAAAATTGCCAAATGTAATATTAGCTTTTTGGTTGGGTGTGATTTCTGTGAATGTAATATTGGCAGCATCTGACCATGACTGTAATGATAATTTAGCAGTGGCAATTTGTGCGGGGTTAAATTTAACAAAACCCTTATCGCCCCCCGGAATTCGAGTAACACTATCTAAAAATGAATAAGTCAGTTTTACCGGCTGATCAAAAACGTATTTACCATTCCACGTTTGATCAGTGCGAGTAATTTGTAATCCAGCATCTTCATTGGAGTAAGAAGGCTTACCGTTAATCACTAAGTCTTCACCACGCGCATGATACTGAAAAAACTCGCTTACTGCATTATAACCATTCCGTGATATCGCGGCATCAAACTGATCGGCAACTTTATTACTACTTGCTTTCATAGATAAATTTCCACGTAATTGGACTTAATCGTCATTTAACGGAACACAGCCGATGAATTAATTTAATA